>NZ_JBFTSN010000004.1:0-69282 GCF_056400045.1 Paenibacillus sp. 01L418 | reverse complement strand
GTAAGGCACAACCTGAGAATGCCTCTGTTCTTTCCGGACATGGTCAATAAGCCGACGACGAATGACGGTTTCAGCAAATCCGAGAAATGATTTTCCAGCACTGCTGGAAAATTGATTGATGGCTTCATTAAAAGCGAGCAGCGCTATGCTGAATTCATCATCTCGACTCGGATCGATATACCGTTTACAAAATCGACTTGTAACTTTCATTATATATGGCTTATAGTCTGCTATGAACTGCTCACGCAGCAGCTCGTCACCTTCATGAATATGAGCAACCCATTGTTCTGGAGTGAGCTTCTGCTCATCCTCTGCTGCTTTGGCAGAAACAGACTTCCGCAGAAAGCGTTTGAACAAAACAAGTAACAACCGCTCCACCTCACTATTAGTATGATTCGTTTCTGTCTGCCCGGTTTCGGGGGGTACATTCTGAGAAAATCTTAATTTTCATTTAAAAGCATCTTTTGTCCCCTTTATATCGCCAAAAAACCGTTGATTGAGAAACAAACGAATTTAATAAAATTACAAAATGATACATTTTTATATGATCAAAATAAAGAAAAGCCCCCGTGAAGGAGGCTCACCATTCATGTTTAAAAAACTAAACGGAAGTACGGCGTTGACGGAGCTTATTCCTTCTATTGTTAAGCATCCCTAGACGCTTCTTAAGAACAAGCTGCCATTCCGTATCCTCAATTTGCTTAGCAAAGCTTAGCAAATCAAGTGCCATATCGATTTGACTGTGGACAACATCCATTGGATCCTCATTCTCATGGTTAACACAATTCTCAAGCAGCGCCTTGCCTTCTTGCTCTACGTACTCCTGAAAATCAACTTCAGCAGCACCGTCGCCATGTGCATATTCGGCTAGTATCTCATATTCATTTTCGATTAAATAATGAATATCTACACGGTGACAGACAGGACAAAACATAATGGGCACATTGTGAATATGCGTCCGAATATGCTTAAGTGTACCTTTTGTTCCAATCATACTAGCTCCACAGCAAAAACTCATTGACGACTCCTCCTCAAAGGTTTGCGCAGCAAACCTATCTTCGTAAGCATCATCTTAGGTTTGCGTAGCAAACCTATCTTCGTAAGCATCATCTTAGGTTTACGCAGTAAACCTATCTTCGTAAGCATCATCTTAGGTTTACGCAGTAAACCTATCTTCGTAAGCATCATCTTAGGTTTGCGTAGCAAACCTATCTTCGTAAGCATCAACTTAGGTTTACGTAGTAAACCTATCTTCGTAAGCATCATCTTAGGCTTGCGTAAGCAAACCTATCTTCAAAACCATCATCTAAAGTTTGCGTTAACAAACCTATCATTTTTTATTATCTGTTGCTAAGTATACCATATTCGCTCTGCATGGACGAAATTCCTGCTTTCTCCTCACATTATCCGTATCGCTATGTAGACAAAAACAAAACCCGTACCATTAAATGGCACGGGTTTTGTTAATACTGCTATTCGAAATATATTATTTCGATACCAAAGTTTGTTGACCTGGTTTCCAGTTGATTGGGCAAAGACCACCGGATTGCAATGCTTGCAATACGCGAAGAGTTTCGTCTACGCTGCGGCCAACGTTGTTGTGGTTAACAACTTGATATTGTACTTCGCCTTCTGGATTGATGATGAATAGACCGCGAAGAGCGATACCTTCTTCTTCAATCAATACACCGTAGTCACGAGCTACGCTTTTCGTAATATCAGCAGCAAGAGGGAATTCTAGTTGACCTAGACCATTATCGTTAACCGGCGTGTTGATCCATGCACGGTGACTATGTTTGCTATCAATGCTGACACCAAGAACTTCAGTGTTCAAGTTTTTGAATTCAGCTGCAGCCATGCTAAGTGCAGTAATTTCAGTTGGACATACGAATGTGAAATCTAGTGGGTAGAAGAACAATACCAACCATTTTCCTTTATAATCTGCAAGTGATGCTGTACCGAAATCTTTACCGTCACCTGTTGCTGTTTCCATTGAAAAATCAGGGGCCTGACGGCCTACCAAACGCTCTGCCATAATAGAAAACCTCCTTGACCTATCCATAAATTTTATTGTTTATGTCACTTCGTCTGTGTGACTTACCTAGTAAATAGTATCACTAGTTTATAAACAAGTCAATATTATAATTAATATTTATTTATAATAATTATAATCTAGATGCTATTTTCTTAGAGCAGCTACGATCAAATCGCCCATTTCTGTTGTGCCAATTGCTGTGCTCTTATCAACAGCAATATCACCTGTACGGTGGCCTGCATCAAGAACTTCTTTCACCGCTGCTTCAATTGCTGCAGCAGCCTCGTGGTAACCAAATGTAAGGCGGAACATAAGCGCTACGGAAAGGATTGTTGCAATTGGGTTGGAGATGCCTTGACCCGCGATGTCAGGTGCTGAGCCGTGTACCGGCTCATACAAGCCGAAGCTGCCTTCGCCAAGCGATGCAGATGAGAGCATTCCGATTGATCCAGTCAGCATTGCAGCTTCATCACTAAGAATGTCGCCGAACATATTTTCTGTTACGATGACATCAAAGCTCGAAGGACGGCGAAGCAATTGCATTGCACAGTTGTCAACAAGCACGTGCTCTAGCTCTACCTCTGGATATTCAGGAGCGATCCGGTTTACCACTTCGCGCCATAGGCGGGATGTTTCTAGTACGTTTGCTTTATCAACAGAAGCAAGACGTTTGCCGCGAGTCATAGCGATATCGAATGCTTGACGAACGATGCGCTCGATTTCTTGCACGTTGTATACGCATGTATCAACCGCTTCTTCGCCGCCAGCGCCTTCACGACGGAATTTCTCGCCAAAGTAAATACCGCCAGTCAATTCACGAACAACGATGAGATCCGTGCCTTCAAGCACTTCTGGCTTCAAAGTTGAAGCTTCTTTCAAGCAATCGAATACGGTAGCTGGACGAATGTTTGAGAAAAGGCCAAGTGCTTTGCGAATGCCTAGCAAGCCTGTTTCTGGACGAAGCTCCTTGGAGTTGTTGTCCCATTTTGGTCCGCCTACTGCGCCAAGCAATACCGCGTCTGCACCTTTGCAAAGGTCAAGTGTTTCTTGCGGCAATGGTGTGCCTTTCTCGTCGATTGCAATACCGCCGAACAAGCCGTGTTCTGTTTCGAATTTGTAGCCGTAAAGCTCCTCGGTTTTTTTGAGCACTTTAAGCGCTTCGCCAACTACCTCAGGGCCGATACCGTCGCCGGCAATAACTGCAATTTTTTTAACTTCTGACATAATAATGTAACACTCCTCGTTTTGAGTTAAACTTGTCCATTCAACGTTTTCAAAAATATAAGAATTTATAAGTTTGTTAGCTTATAAAGGGCTTATATTTCACCGTCAAAGCTACTTCAGCGTCCAAAGGACGCTAAAGCGTTTTTGCTTGGCGAATCCTGTTGAAAAGTTCAAGTCTACACATTCATTCTCATTCTATTATCATTTGTACCATAAAAACGAGTTGATTACCAAGATATAAAATCTATTTACTCTATAGGCTGTAACTATAGGGTCACTCATTATCCCTTTTTTGAAGCTATATCTATCAAAGAACAAAAAAACAGTCCGCCCAAAGGTTATACTCTGGCGAACTGCTTTTCATTTAGATTAGACTCATCTTATCGCGGCGACCTGGCGTCTTGCGCTTCTCGATCAGTCGATTAAGTGCATCGATGTATGCTCGCGCGCTAGCTTCAAGAATGTCCGTGCTAAGTCCACGTCCTTGAGCAGAAACATCATCCTGCTTTAGTACAACATGAACCTCACCTTGCGCATCCTTGCCTTGCGATACGGATTTGATCGAATAATCTTCAAGCTCCACAACTTCCTGTGTCACCTTATCGATCGCGTTATAGATGGCGTCTACGGAACCGTTGCCGATTGCCGCTTCATCTATGACCTCACCCTCCGCTTTACGAATCCGAACGGATGCGCTTGGCGTAGATTGATTGCCATAACTGACTTGGATCATTTCTAATTTGAATACTTCCGGCGTATCGATGAGCTTCTCTTCAAGCAGAGCAAGAATATCCTCATCACTTACGGTTTTCTTGCGATCTGCCAAATCTTTAAATTTAGCAAAAGCAGCATTAACCGCTTCGTCCTCAAGCTCATAACCTAGGTCGATCAGCTTCTCACGGAACGCATGGCGTCCTGAATGCTTGCCAAGCACCAGCTTGGATTCCTTCAGTCCGATCGTATCCGGTGAAATGATTTCATACGTTGTTTTTTCTTTCAGCATGCCATCCTGATGAATACCAGATTCATGCGCGAATGCATTGGCACCAACAATTGCTTTGTTGCCTGGAACGACCATGCCCGTCAGCTTGCTGACAAGGCGGCTCGTCTTGGCAATTTCTTTCAGGTTCAGCGTAGTTTGAGCTCCGAAGTAGTCCGGACGCGTAGCAAGAGCCATTGCAATCTCTTCGATCGCTGTGTTACCTGCGCGCTCCCCGATACCATTGATCGTACCCTCAACTTGATCTGCACCATTCAAGATCGCTGCTAGCGAATTTGCAGTCGCCATGCCGAGATCATTGTGACAATGTGCGCTCAGCTGAATTTTTTCGATATTCGGCACATTTTCCTTCAACACCTTGAAGATGTTCCCAAATTCTTGCGGATTCATATAACCGACCGTGTCCGGAATGTTTACGACCGTTGCTCCCGCTTTAATGGCCATCTCAACGACCTGACACAGAAAGTCCAGCTCTGTACGTCCTGCATCCTCTGCTGAGAATTCAACTTTGTCAAAATATTGCTTTGCATACCGAATGGCACGCTCTGCCGTTTCAAGCACCTGCTCCTTCTCCATCCGCAGCTTGTGCTTGCGGTGAATCGGACTTGTAGCAAGAAATACGTGAATGCACGGATCCTGTGCGCCGATAAGCGCTTCACGAACAGCATCGATATCCTGCTCACGCGAGCGTGAGAGTCCGATAACTGTAGCATTTTTAACTGCTCGTGCTACCGCATTAACTGCAGCAAGGTCTCCCGGAGACGCAGCAGGGAAGCCAGCTTCCATGCGGTCCACTCCCAGCCTTTCAAGCTGAAGGGCAATCTCTACCTTTTCCTTCGTGTTCAGGTTAACCCCAGGAGATTGCTCTCCATCACGAAGCGTTGTATCGAAAACATATATTTTCCGCATTTGTGCAATGCACCTCCGTGAACAAAATGATCCCGGTGCGCTCGGACCACATGGCGATACTACGTGCTCATCGTCAAACGATCCGGCGAACCGGGATATTTTCCTACATTCTATCTTTTATTACTTCTTGATCCAGTGCATCAATTCACGAAGCTGTGCGCCTGTTTTTTCAATCGGGTGAGCAGCTTCATTACGGCGAGTAGCTGTAAGCATTGCACGGTTCGATTGGTTTTCCAAGATGAAGTCACGAGCAAAACGACCGGATTGGATATCTTCCAATACACGTTTCATTTCTTTTTTCGTTTCTTCAGTAACAATGCGAGGACCAGTTACATAATCGCCGTATTCAGCTGTGTTGGAGATAGAATCGCGCATGGACGCCATTCCGCCTTCATACATCATATCAACGATCAATTTAAGCTCGTGCAAGCACTCGAAGTAAGCCATTTCTGGAGCGTAGCCAGCTTCAACAAGCGTTTCAAAACCAGCTTTAACTAGTGCAGTAGCGCCACCGCAAAGAACGGCTTGCTCACCGAACAAATCTGTTTCTGTTTCTTCTTTGAAAGAAGTTTCGATAACGCCTGCACGAGTACAGCCGATACCTTTAGCATATGCAAGACCGATAGCTTTAGCATTGCCAGTTGCATCTTGCTCAATAGCGATTAGTCCAGGAACGCCAAAGCCTTCTTGGTACGTACGGCGAACCATGTGACCAGGAGATTTTGGAGCTACCAAGAATACATCTGTATCTTTGTTCGGAACGATTTGTCCGTAGTGAATGTTGAAGCCGTGGGAGAACATAAGAGCCGCGCCTTTTTTCAAGTTAGGAGCGATTTCATCATTGTACACTTTCGCTTGTGTTTCATCAGGAAGCAAAATTTGAACAACGTCAGCCACTTTAGTTGCTTCAGCAACTGTAAGTACTTCGAAACCATCTTTTTTAGCAACGTCTGCGGATTTACCAGGACGAAGACCAATAACAACTTTCAAGCCGCTGTCGCGAAGATTTTGTGCTTGAGCGTGACCTTGGCTGCCGTAACCGATAACTGCAATTGTTTTACCTTGTAGTACGCCTTGATCAGCGTCTTTTTCATAGTACATTGTAACTGCCATATTAATAATTGCCTCCTTTAGTTTAACCCTTTTGAGCGGGTGTTTAAGCAGAGAATGACCCTTAAGCAGCGGTTCTCCCCTTAAACTCCCGCTCAAAGCGGGATGTTGAATGATGAACTCTTATTACTTGGAATTGCCTCTGTTTAATGCTGTTACTCCTGTGCGCGACAGTTCACGAATGCCATACGGTTTAAGCAGTTCAACCATAGCATCGATTTTTTCAGTGTCCCCTACTACTTGTACCATAAGCGAATGAGTGCCAATGTCCACAACCGCTGCGCGGAAAGTTTCAACAACACCTAAAATTTCCGGACGAGATGCTGGCTCTGCATTCACTTTAATGAGTGCAAGCTCGCGGCCAACCATCGGATTTGAGCTAAGATCAATGACCTTAATAACGTCAATCAGCTTATATAGCTGCTTCGTTACTTGCTCTAGCGTATGATCATCACCAGAAGTGACGATGACCATACGCGACAAGCCTGCTTCTTCGCTAGAACCAACTGTTATGCTTTCAATGTTGAAGCCGCGGCGTCCGAACAAACCAGATACGCGCTGTAGAACGCCGGGCTGATCGTTAACGATTACTGCGATCGTGTGTTTTTTCATTCCGCATCCCCCATGATCATTTCGTCGATGGTGCTTCCTTGCGCTACCATTGGGTACACGTTCTCTTCTTTGCGAACGACGAACTCAACAACAGCTGGACCAGGATGGCGTAATGCTTCTTCCCATGCGGCACGCGCTTCTTCTTTGTTCGTTGCGCGGAAGCCTTTAACTCCGTAAGCTTCTGACAGCTTCACAAAGTCTGGGCTGCCTGAGAGATCAATATGACTGTAGCGGTTGTCATAGATAAGCTCCTGCCACTGTCTTACCATACCGAGCACCTGATTATTGATAATTACTACCTTAACCGGAATGTTGTTAATTGCGCAAATCGCAAGCTCTTGCGCACACATTTGCATCCCGCCGTCCCCATTAATGGAAACGACTACGCGATCCGGATTCGCCATTTGAGCGCCGATAGCAGAAGGGAATCCGAAGCCCATAGTGCCTAGCCCTCCGGAAGTAACCCATGAACGAGGCTTATTGAACTTGTAATACTGTGCAGCCCACATTTGATGTTGACCAACGTCAGTTGTTACAATCGCATCGCCATTCGTTGTCTCATGGATCAGCTCAACAACCCACTGCGGCTTAAGCTCAACGTCAGAATCCGTATAGCTGAATGGATATTGCTCACATGAAGCTTTGAGCTTCGCACGCCAATCATCCGCTTTATCTGCGCGTTTCGCGAGCTTATTTACAATCTCAAGAACAGTCTTCACATCGCCGACAATCGGGATGTCTGTTGGTACGTTTTTACCGATTTCCGCTGGATCGATATCGATGTGTACGATTTTCGCCAGTGGTGCAAAGCCCGCAAGCTTGCCGGTTACGCGGTCATCGAAGCGAGCGCCAATGTTAATTAGCAAGTCTGCGCTTTGAATCGATTTATTAGCCGTATATGTGCCATGCATGCCTGGCATGCCTAGGAATAAATCATTGCCGCTTGGGAAAGCTCCCAAACCAAGCAATGTTGTTGTAATTGGTATTTGCGTTTTAGTAACGAATTCGAACAGCTCTTCATGTCCGCCAGAGTAAACGACTCCGCCGCCTGCTAGTATTAACGGGCGCTCCGCTTGTTCAATCGCCTTAATCAGCTTATCCACTTGATTTTTGTTAGGCGTGACCGTTGGATTGTAACCACGGATGCTTACTTCTGTTACTGGCTTGAACAATGTCTTAGCCGCTGAGATGTCCTTCGGAATATCGATCAATACTGGACCTTTGCGCCCTGTGTTGGCAATATGGAATGCTTCGTGAATAATACGAGGCAAATCCTCAACGTCGCGAACCAAGTAGCTGTGTTTAGTGATTGGCATTGTGATTCCCGTAATGTCTGCCTCTTGGAAAGCATCGCTGCCAATCAGGCTGGAGATGACATTACCGGTAATAACAACTAGTGGTACGGAATCCATATATGCAGTTGCAATTCCCGTCACGAGGTTTGTTGCACCAGGACCTGATGTAGCGATACATACGCCTACTTTGCCGCTTGCGCGGGCGTAACCGTCTGCCGCGTGAATCGCGCCTTGCTCATGCCGTGTTAGTAAATGATTGAAATCGGGGTTTCCGTGCATCGCGTCATAAATGTACAACACTGCTCCACCTGGATAGCCGAACACACAATCTACACCCTCAAGCAATAGACTTCTTAGCAAAATTTCCGAACCAGAAATAACCTCAGGTTTCGAAATTCTTTCCTTCATTTCCTCTTTTGACTTCAGTGTTGCACCTTGCGTTATCATCAGTCATCCTCCTCTCAGAAAAAACAAAAAAACCTCTCGTTCCTCATGCTCCAATACGAAGCAACGAGGGACGAAAGGTATATCTTCCGTGGTACCACCCAAATTCGTTACACATCTCCCGATGTATAACCTCTACAAGTAAGAACGTCATGCATATACGTTCTACCAATGGCACTGTAACGCTTGCCCTGCGATTCCCCCTAATAGGCAACACATGGTTGCTTTTCAAGGAAACAGCTCCGAGGTGAGCTCGTAGAAAAGGGATTTTGGCGATGGTTGCAGCTAATCCATCCGCTCTCTGTTCAAAAGGGCCCTAAGCACTTCGTCCTCATCAATGCTGATTTTGTATTTACCACATGGTACGAATACCAGTACGTGGTAGATAAGACTTTCCTTATTATATGCCGTGAATCTCCGTTCGTCAAGAACCATAAACAACTCTTGTTGTAAAATGTATTCGGCGCAATCCTTTAGCGCGCTACATATACTAGTTTAGCCCTAATGCGGCAAATTCATGCTGCGTCCCAGATCCATTTGGCGCGGTAGAAATGGAATGATGAGCATGATTCGTATTTATGAGCCAAGGTATGATCAAGCCGAAGTGGTTCGCCTCATTCGCAATGAGCTTATTCCCTTATCCCATACGGTACACCAACATGATGCGCAAACGATTCGAGAGCTCCCTAAGCGTTTCCGTCGCGGTGTTACTTTTGTAGCATCCTTATCTAAAAAAAGCCCTCCAGTCTCCTTCATCCATTTTGAAGTGATGGGTGAGGTGCTTTATTTAGATATGATCGTCACGCATCCTGATCATCGGAATAGACAATGGGGCAGAAAATTAATAGCTCATAGCGAAGCTTACGGCAAAACGCAGAATTGCAAAGTTGCCAGGCTGTTTGTCGATCAGGTTAATGGTAAAGCACATCAACTCTATAGTAAGCTTGGTTACTATACCGTCCAATACTATCCTGAGCTGCGCTGCTACGAATTACTTAAACCGCTCACCCCGCTATGATTACTTAATTGCCATTAAAAACCGTTGTAGCCCTGGTTTCCATAACCGCCGTAGCCAGCATTGCCGTTATAACCAGCATTGCCACCATAGCCACCATAGTTGCCATTGCCGTATTGGTTAAAATTGTTATTGCAGCAGTTGCCACCGCCGCCGTAGCCACCGCCAAAACCACCACCAAAGCCGCCGCCCCATAAAGGAAGCGTGCCGATGGCAAGAAGGTCAAACAATACGAGAGGCAAAATTGCTTTCGTTTGCACGAGCTTGCCTTTGTCTTTTTCGAGTGGAGCGACGATCAGTTTATTTTGGTGTACCCGAACGAGCTTGCCAGTGACGACAGAGCCGTCAGGACGTACTGCATAAATGGATTTGCCGACCAGTTTCCGTACTTGCTGCTTGGAAACGTTACGCATGCGAAATCCCTCCCTTCCCGTTGTCCTACAGCATATTCGCGGAGGGTGGCATCCGTCTGTTTATTTGTCCTCTGCTCTAATAAATGTGCGCATGTCGGTTCATTTTCGCAAAAAAAAACCGCAAAAAAGGCTGTCCAAAAATCATCGATTAGATGACCTGGACAGCCCTTATATGTGGTCAACGCCTAAGCGTTAATTTTTTCTTTTGCAATGCCAGCAAGCGAGTTGAACGAAGTCATATCGTTAACTGCAAGGTCAGCAAGGATTTTGCGGTTTACTTCTACGCCCGCAAGTTTCAAGCCGTGCATGAATTTGTTGTACGAAAGTCCGTTAATACGAGCTGCCGCGTTAATACGAACGATCCACAGTCTGCGGATGTCACGTTTTTTGTTGCGACGGTCACGGTAAGCGTACATTAGGGACTTACCAACTTGCTCCTTCGCTGTTTTAAACAGACGATGTTTCGAACCGAAATAACCTTTAGCTAGCTTTAGAATTCTTTTGCGACGACGAGTGCGGACAAAACCGCCTTTAACTCTTGCCATGAGTGGAAACCTCCTGTAGGTTGAATTAGCTTATTTGGTGTAGCTTATTATTACAAGTTAGCAAGGCCTTGTTTCAAACGACGAACATCGCCAGCAGCCATAAGCGGTTGGCCAGCAAGTACGCGTTTTTGACGACCGGATTTGTGTGAAAGCAAGTGGTTACGGTAAGCTTTGTAACGTTTTACTTTACCAGTTCCAGTAATTTTAAAGCGGTCTTTCAGACTGCTGTGAGTTTTCATCTTAGGCATATCAGTTATCCTCCTTAAAGTTCTTCATCAGTTGTTAGCTGTTGGTTTTGGGTGCCAAAATCATAATCATGCTCCGGCCTTCCAGCTTAGGAGCGCGCTCAACGCTGCATAATTCGGCAACCTCTTTTGAAAGACGATCCAAAATCTTTTGGCCTAGAGATGCATGAGCAATCTCACGACCACGGAATCTTACGGATGCTTTCACTTTATCGCCTTCATTGAGAAACTTAACAACGTTACGAAACTTCGTTTGGTAGTCATTTTCATCAATGTTAGCACGGAACCAAACTTCTTTAAGATCAACGATCTTTTGGTTTTTGCGTGCTTCTTTTTCTTTCTTCTGCTGCTCATAACGGAATTTTCCGTAGTCCATGATGCGGCATACCGGCGGTTTAGCCGTCGGTGCGACGTTCACCAGGTCCAAATTCAGCTCAATAGCAAGCTGCATAGCATCGCGAATGGATTTAATACCGATTTGCTCGCCTTCAGCGCCTACTAAACGCACTTCTCTGGCCCGGATTTCATCATTGATTTGATGTTCTCTGCTAATAACGTGCCACCTCCAAAATTGGTTTGTTCATGTCTCCACGCAATAAAAAAATGCGGGTTCGCTCGAACCCGCATCTCATAACCGTACATGTATGTCAGAGCATCACTTCAGTTGAAATGATGGAATGACTAATCGATTATCGCGAACCAGCCAGCCTGAGCCGAAAGGTGAGAAGCGGGTGCTTCTGCTTGTGCGTATTAAGTTAGTTGTAAATGTTACCGTGTTACTATACCATGGCCTACAAAGCCTTGTCAACAAGCGATTACACTTGTTTGCTTTGAACTTCTTCAAGACGGATGACGCGTGTATGCTGGGTATGACTCCACTTTTTGTTGTTTTGCGTGAAGAATGCATGCACCGTTATCGGCCACCATGACAAGGTGAACAATAGAAAAGTCGGAATCCGCAAATATAGCTTCCACGAAACTTTAGCCATATACATGGATAAAGGTATTTGCACAAAAATATATGCCATGTACGGAATGCTCAGCCAAATTGGAAGCAGGTTGTACACGGAGGTGACGTTATCTCCGCCTGACAGCAGGATGTCTCCCCAAATGATCGCTGCAATAAAAAATCCAGCCAAATAATTATAAGCATTGAACACATAAAGGGCCGCATCAATCTTCGTCATGCTGCGATCCTTGATTCCCTGCCAAAGCAGAGGAAGCATATGTTTACGAGTAACATCAAAGTGTCCTTGCATCCAGCGAAGCCTTTGGCGAGCTGATGCTTGGAACGTAATCGGCTTCTCGTCGAACACCTTTGCCTCAAAGTTGAACTTCGGATAAATTCCGCGTTTAATGCAGCGGACTGTAAATTCTAAATCTTCAACCAAGCTTGTAGCTCCCCAGCCCATTTCCTGAAGCAGCTTTGAATCAAAGCACATGCCTGTTCCACCTAGAAAGTTGGCAAGGCCAAGATTTGTACGCGGAAGCTGCCAAAGCCGGTTGCAGAACCAGTAGTTAATTGCATTTGCTGAGCTGACCCAAGAATCATTTGGATTTTTTGTATCCAGGTAGCCTTGAATAACTCGGAATCCATTGCTCAAATCATTGTTCATGTACTGCAAGAAATCAGTCGCTACAAGGTTATCGGCATCAAAGATCGCTACGCCGTCGTAGCTCTTTGGCATAGCCCACAACTCTTTAAGCATCCACTCAACTGCAAAGCCCTTGCCGCGTTGATTTGGATTTTCACGAACACATGCATATACTCCATCATAACTATTTACAACATCGACTGTACCATCGGTGCAATTATCGCAAATTACAAAAATATCATAAAGCTCCCGTGGATATTTCATTTTTTGCAAGTTTTCAATCAGTGCCCCAACAACCTGCTCTTCGTTATGAGCTGCTATCAGCAGTGCGAATGTTTTTTTCGGTGCATGAGAAAGATCTTCTTTTTTACGCCGCCATCCGAAAAACGTTAAAAACAGCTGATACACACCTAGCAACGCAAATAGAATTTGAACCACAAACATAATCGTATTGAACATGCGGCATTACCCCTTTAGACCCCATTTTTTTTGCTTTTTTTCAGCATCCACCCGTGGCTGCCGTAAGCTTTTTATTATATATTTTCTCTTTGTATGAGTGTTTCTCTGCAAACACTCTCGGACCATAATTGATTCTCCACAGAAACAACTTCTTTGTCAAAAGTTGAATTAGTCTTCATTGCGCTTAATCTCGGCAGAAAAACGCTTGCATTGCTCACGGATGAATACATTACCTCCTTTTACGACGACTCAGCCTTATTTTCAACCAATTGCTAAGTTTTTAGCACTAACGTCCTTATTTACGTTAAAATGTGTGAAAATGTTTCTTAAATCGAAATAGGTCTATGTGACGAACAAGTGAACGAGAAAGTTCCGTTCCGACATCTTTTGCGGTTTCGACAGACCCTGTCACAACCGCGTGGAATTTGTCCATTACAGTTTTACCATCAAATGCACATTATTAAACAGTAATTTGAAATCAATATTTATTCCCTGTATTTGGAGCGAAAACAGGATACCGATAGACGCATGACAGCGCATTCTCATCAGGCAGCACCCATGGAAAGCAAGTTAGTGCTATAATACTTACTTATCCTTAATATAGGGACAAGAAATAGTTTACGCTCAGCGAACAAAAACATGCTAAAATTAAGTCTGGAATTGATAAATGTTATAGAAGTAAGCCACCGTTAGGAGGATGACAGCGATGGAACGAATGATAGGCTGGCTGAAAACGAGTGAGCAAAGATTATTGATTTGGGCAAACCGGAGACCTTCAGGGAGAAAAAGACATCGAATTCTGGGGAAATGGTTAAGCACGGTCACACATATGGGCGGCGCAACCTTTACGCTCGCAACCGCCCTTCTATATGCACTACTTGCACCTGCTCCTTGGAGCCTTACTGGGTGGCAATGCTTAACTGCGGTCGTCATAAGCCATCTGCCAGTAGCAATTGTAAAGCGTAAATTCAAACGACTTCGACCTTATCAAGCGCTGCCTGATGTAAATACATGTCATAAGCCGCTTGTCGATTCTTCATTTCCATCCGGACACACAACAGCGATCTTCGCATGGCTAGTCCCTATATTGCTGACTAGCGGGATATGGATGACTCTGCTGGTGCCGCTTGCGTTAATAATTGGACTATCCGTTGGATGGTCAAGAATGTATCTAGGGCTGCATTACCCATCTGATGTTGCAGCTGGCGCACTGATCGGAACGATAACAGCTTTGGCAGTCAATTATTCCTGGGTATCGTCTGCAGTAGGACTAAATTAATTATCCTCATCATCCGAATCATTCGATACGGATTCTGATGCCTCAGCTTCCTCTTTAAGCGACTTCTCATGTTTCGCTTCACGATGCTTCCGAATAGCCTCGGAGCCGATAACGGCTTCAACACGATAAATATTTTGTCCTTTTTCCATAAATTTCATCTCATATTCCGTAAACACAAGGTCCTCTCGAGGGCCTTCTTTGTGTAAATGAAGCGAAATATTGYGCATGATAAGTTCCATTTCCGCGAAGCTGTTCAATGAAAACTCAAATAGAGATTGTGAATCCGTCTTAAAATGGATTTCGCCGCGCTCGTTAAGCAGTTCAATATACTTGGCAACAAGTCTTGGATGCGTTAGTCTTCTGCGCGCATGCTTAGCCTTTGGCCAAGGATCGCTAAAATTCAGATGGACACGTTCAAGCTCACCCGGAGCAAACATCGTCTCGATTCCTTCAATATTAGCGCGAAGCAGCGCAAGATTGGGCGGATGAGACTCCCCTTTTTGCTCCCATACGATGCGTGCCTTCTCGCTTGCGCGGCGAAGAAGCTCATCATACATGTCGACACCAATAAAATTGATGTGCGGGTAGCGAGCACTCATTTGACTAATAAAACGACCCTTGCCCATGCCAAGCTCTACATATATAGGCTGGTCGTTGCCAAAAAACTCACGCCACTTGCCTTTGTGCGGCGCAGCATCGAGCACGACTAGCTCCGGCTGACCCTCTAAACTTTCACGAATACCTTTTCTTCCTCTTAAACGCATATGCAGTGATTCCTCCATTTATCGTAGACGATGCAACGAATAGACTAGTCCTTATTGTGCCCAAGAAATTGAGCAATGTAAAGAGGATAGAAAAAAGCCGCAGCCAATTATTGGCGATGCGGCTTGCTTATCATGTCATTGGATGTATAGTCGTTACAGCAAAAGCTGATACGGAATCGGAGCGTTCTCTTTCTGTTCACGCTCGTATGTTCCCACTAATACTTCATTCAACTTCTTGCGAGCAGAAATTTCTACACCATGATTATTGTGAAAGCGGACGCCTGTAAGCGCCATCAATTCTTTTACAGTAAGCTCAACAGTTACAGTATCGTCGCCGTGCGGGATTTTGGTTACATTATTCATCTCTAATCACCTCATCGATTTATTAGTAAGAGTATTTCCATTTAATCGACGTTTCATGAATGCAGGTGCATATGGGCTATGTTAGGTTTATTTGTTGTTTTGTCGCACTTTTAATATAACACTTCATGTAAGGTTACGCAAGTCTAAAAACACCCATTTCAAAAAATATTTCCAATTAAAGCGTTTTCCGAACATTCAATATCTATTCGCATGACAAACGTGGCTTTTCCACTCGTTTTTCGCTAAAATATAGGGTGTAGGTCTTGAATGAAGGGGAAAACGATGATTAAATTATCAACATCGCAACAGCAGCAGCCACTGCTTTGGGGCGATAAACGATTTCATACATGGAATTACGAAATGCATGAGCAGTTGGGAGGCAAGGTATTCAAGGTTACGCTTGATGCCGGCTTCACTTGCCCAAACCGTGACGGGTCCATTGCAAAGGGCGGCTGTACATTTTGCAGCGCTCGCGGCTCTGGTGATTTCGCGGGCAGCAGGCGGGACGACCTCGTTACACAATTCAATAAAATACGGGACCGTCAGCATCAGAAATGGCAAAATGCGCAGTATATTGGATATTTCCAAGCTTATACAAATACGTATGCGCCCGTTGAAGAGCTAAGGGAATATTATGAAGTCATTTTGCAGCAGCCTGGCGTTGTTGGTTTGTCCATTGCAACACGACCTGATTGCTTGCCCGATGATGTAGTCGATTATTTGGCTGAGTTGAATGAACGAACCTATCTTTGGGTGGAGATGGGACTTCAAACCGTGCACGAATCTACTTCAGAGCTCATTAACCGTGCACATGATACAGCCTGCTATCTCGATGCCGTAAAGCGTCTTCGGGAACGCGGCATTCGTGTATGTGCGCATATCATTTACGGTCTTCCTCAGGAAACGCATGAAATGATGCTTGATACAGGTCGCGCCGTCGCCAAGATGGACGTGCAAGGCATTAAAATTCATTTGCTTCATCTCATGCGCAAGACGCCGATGGTACGTCAGTACGAGGCTGGTCTGCTTCAATTTCTTGAGCAGGATGAATATGTGAAATTGATTGTTGATACACTTGAGTTTCTGCCGCCAGAAATGATCGTGCATCGCCTTACGGGAGATGCGCCGCGTGACCTGTTGATTGGTCCGATGTGGAGCATGAATAAATGGTCAGTGCTGAATGCCTTCGACGACGAGCTTACGCGCCGCAATACGTGGCAAGGCAAGTTATGGCAGCAGGAGGTTTAGCGAAATATGGGGTTTCTATCAGTCCTAAGCATGGCTCACAAATGGATCAACGAGCGTACCTCGCCGGGTGACATCGTCATTGATGCTACTGCCGGCGGTGGTGTAGATACACTTGCGCTTGCCGAGCTTGTTGGACCTAACGGCACAGTATATGCCTTTGATATCCAGCAGGAGGCGCTTGATCGCACGCAAGAGCGCCTTTCTTCCCTTCAAAATAACAATAAGCTTCCCGATATTAAACTTGTGCTGAGCAATCACGCAAGTATGGCTGAGACTGTTGATCCTTCTATTATCGGACAAGTCTCAGCCGTAATGTTCAATCTCGGTTATTTGCCGGGAAGCGATGATCTCACGATCATAACCGAGCCTGCAACAACACTGGCTGCGCTCGATGCAGCTATAATGCTGCTGCGTCCTGGAGGTATCGTGACCTGCGTTTTGTATCCAGGGCATCCTGGCGGTGCTGAGGAAGCCGCCTCCGTGGAATCATGGGCAGAGCAGCTGCCTCAAAGCCTAGCGCAGACCGTTATTTACAGGCAGACCCAGCGCAAGGCTGCCCCTTACCTTATTGCGGCAGAGAAGCGTCCAACTGCTCGTTAATCTTTTGCAACGCGTTGACCTTACAGCTCTTTAAAGCCAATTGCTCTGAATGTTATTTTTTAGCTGAAGTAGAACGACATACTACCGATATGGGAGAGATAAATAATGACAGTAAAACCTTATCCATTACAATTTAAAGCAGAAATGAAAGAACGTATTTGGGGAGGACGCGCACTAGAAGGTTTTGGCCTTGAAATGCCTGAAGGCTCAATTGGCGAAGGCTGGATGATCAGTGATCACCCTAACGGCATTACAAAAGTAATGAACGGCGAGCTTGCTGGCGTTGGACTTGACCAAATTCGTGAAACTTACGGACCTGTATGGTTTGGCTCACAAGGCTTTTCCGAGAAAAACGGACGTTTCCCGCTCCTTATCAAGCTGCTCGATTGCAATGATGACCTATCCATTCAAGTCCATCCAACGGATGCATACGAAGGGCTGCCTGAAGGCGAGCTTGGCAAAACAGAAATGTGGTACATCCTCGACGCTAAGCCAGGCGCAAAAATCATCTATGGCCTAAAAGACGGCATTGACCGTGCGGCGATGGAAGCAGCAATCACTGAAGGCCGCATTATGGACGCGCTTCAAGAAGTGACTGTTGAAGCCGGTGATGCATTTTACATTCCCGCAGGAACCGTTCATGCTCTCTGCTCTGGCGTTGTTGTAGCTGAGATTCAACAAAACTCCGACACTACTTATCGCTTACATGACTACAATCGCCTTGGGCTTGATGGTCAGCTGCGCGAGCTTCATATCGAAGATTCTCTTAATGTCATTGCCTATGAAGGCGCAGGCGCTGAGCGGATGAAAACAGACAGCGCAGTAGCTGGCCAGTGGCTGACCATCGCTTCTTCTCCTTACTTCATCGTTGAGAAAGGTATCGTAGCCGCTCCTTGGAAGCTGTCCACATCGCTTGATAGCTTCGTTATCCTTGTAGTTGCCGATGGTGAGGGACAAGTGAAATGGGCAGATGGCGAGCAATCCGTTAAAGCAGGCGAGTGCTTCCTCCTTCCCGCTAATCTTGGCGACTATGAGCTTTCCGGCAGCATGACTGTACTTCGCAGCATTGTACCTGCTTCTGTTTAATTTCATATTTTCAAACCAATAACAAAGAACCTCCAAACCCGTTTGCTTCATGGGTTTGGAGGTTCTTTTCATTTCAATCTGGACTACTTAATCATCGCTTCTTGACCAGCTTTAATCTTTAAAGTGAAAGGACGCGGCTTCGGTTTGCTACTACCTGCCTCAAGTGCATACAGAACAACGAGCAGCGTATGATGTTCGCGATCAACCTCTCCTGTAGCAAGGAACGTTGCAAGATCAAACGGCAGCTTCTCAATAACCGCATGTTTGTGAAGCTCCTTCTCGCCAAATCGCAGTGCTGCGAATTCAGGAGATACATCCTCTGGGCGATCCGCTAAGTGGCGCATCCAGCCGCTCCACAGCGACTTGTCCATCGTAAACTCCCACCAAATTTTGCGAGGCTTATAATTATGATTAAGGAAATAATCGTATTTCATTAGCCCCAGCACGACGTCCTTATCTAAGCGTTCGCCTGCAATTGCAAGTATTTCTTCTGGTGAAGCAGAAACTCTCTTCGTATCCTCTTGCAGTGCTGGCACCTGTTCGAAGTTCTTCTCTGCTGAGATAGGCAGCGATCCAAGAAACGCCGAGAGCCGCGAGAACAGATCCTCCAGCTGATGGCCGATCTTTTGCCAGCCRCTTCGTTCCCAGAAATCGCCGAACGCCTGGAAGAAGTCGAATGGCGATGGAAACACACGATCAACCAAATAAAGCAGCGTATGATCCATTCGGTGCGCATTCCAATATTTCTCCAATACATCCTCTACCCGTTTAATGCGAACGATATCGCCAAATGGCATCAGATCGTTGCCCAGCATTTCATAAGGCGATCTGTCCATATAGATATAGCCCCATTTATCTGCTTCACGGCGGAGACCCGTACCGCGCAGCATTTTGAGAAAGCCTAACTGCAGCTCCTCGGGACGCAGCTCGAATACATCATTAAACGTTCCGCGGAACGTATCATAGTTCTCAAGCGGCAGACCGGCAATCAAATCAAGATGCTGATCGATTTTTTGAGAATTTTTCACTTTCATAACGGTACGCACCAGCTTCATCCAGTTCTGACGACGCTGAACCGCTTCATTTGTTGGATCATTCGTAGATTGTACGCCAATTTCAAAGCGGAATATGCCTGGAGGCGCATTCTCAGCCAAATAATCAAGCACCTCAGGTCTCATGATATCTGCTGTTATTTCAAATTGAAAAACACAGCCCTGGTGGTTTTTGATCAAAAACTCAAAAATTTCAAGCGCGTAATCCCGTTTAATATTAAATGTTCGATCGACGAATTTAATAAGCTTGGCGCCTTTTTCGATCAAATACAAAATATCCGCTTTCGTCCGCTCCATATCATAATAACGAACGCCAACCTCGATACTGGATAGGCAAAACTGGCAGCTGAACGGGCAGCCTCGGCTTGTCTCAAAATAAACGACACGGCTTCCCAAATGAGGAATATCCTCCTCAAAGCGATGCGGGGATGGCAGCTCATTCAGATTCAGCTTGGGACGCGGCGGATTAATCAGCACCTCGACGCGATCCTCGCGCTGCTTCCGATAGGTAATTCCAAATACCATATGGTATTTGCCATCGCCTTCAATCTCAGTAAGCAAATGATGGAAGGTCTCTTCGCCTTCGCCCACCACGATAAAATCAACCTCTTGCACACGCTCCATCCAATAGTCCATATCATAGCTGACTTCTGGACCGCCTAAAATAATTTTGATTTCAGGCATGATTTTGCGCAGCATATTAATAACCGTAATCGTTTCCTCGATGTTCCAAATGTAGCAGGAGAATCCGACTACATCCGGTTTTCTCGAAAAAATATCGGACACGATGTTCATCACTGGATCTTTGATGGTGTACTCTGCAATTTCAATATCGAATCGATCGCCGCTAAACGCCTTCAAACAGCGCAGCGCCAGTGATGTGTGTATAAACTTGGCATTTAATGTGGACAGTACCACTTTCATAAGTAATAACCTCTCTAACTTAAGCATTTGCCTATAAAGCACGCTTGCGAAAGCCTTCAGCGCTTATAGCAAGATGCCTTCTATTGTACAGAAAAAAATCAAAAAAAAGAAGAGGCATCCCTTGCCGCAGATCGCAGCAGCAGATGCCTCCATTTTTTTACACTCTTACTTTAATATAAAGTTCATTTTTGAGCTGCATATCGATAATTGGATAGCGAACACGCCATTTGTCGCCGCCAAGTGCTGTGACCTCGCCCGATTCAAAGYCGCGCGGCTCGAAACCATAATCGCGCTCGAAGGAAATAAGCACTTGAATTTTCTCATCCGGCAGCATCTTATGGAACTCATTCCCTAGATTAATTGCCCAAAGCCTGAGCTCCTGAGACATCGACGCTCCGTATAACATATAAAACCTAGGATCAATATCTGCTGTCAGTACGAGCCAGCCAGCGGAATCACGTTTGGCTTCCCACTTCGTAAACTTAGCCTCGCCTTCAGTAGTAGATACAGAAGAGAATTGATCTTTCAGCACCTTCTCGATATCAGCCAAAGGAGCGCCAACGAGCGTATCCGGCAAGCTTGAAGGTAAAAACTTAGCGTTCTTTATTTTCTCCTCTGTTACTTCGCTATTCAAACTAGCAGCATGAATAACGGATACAGCAAAATTCAAATCCGCGCTCGTCCCAGAGTATCCAAGCGTGGTGATACCAATAAGATCTCCGAACTCATTAAACAATGCCCCGCCTGAGCTGCCGTGATCGATCGGAGCACTTGTCTGAATGTATCGGATACCGTCTTCATAGGTGATGTTGCTAATCAGACCGTCTGAAACTGTATTTTGCAGTCCAAGCGGACTTCCAATGGCAACGACTTTGCCGCCTTTATACGAGTTTAACCCGTAACCTAGAACGACCGGCGGAATATCAATTGATTTTTCTGTTTTAACAATAGCTAGATCTGCTGACTTATCATAATGAACTACGCCTGTAATCTTCAGCTCATCACCATAAACATCCAGCATAGTAGCAGAGGCTGCATCTCCGATAACATGATAATTAGTAAGAATCAGATTATCACCAATAACAACGCCGCTGCCTTGAGCGCGATTGGTCATAATGAGAACAACGCTCTCATCATATTTATCTACGATTTCTTTAGGAGTAAGTCTAGGAATGTTTTTCTGCTGCTCAAGCCACTCGTTGTATTCTGCTTGCTCGGCAGCCTCTTGCGATGTGATTCGAACCGCGTTAGCGGCTTTATCCCATTTCACATTTGCGTTAAGAGCTTCCGAGATGAACCGAACGGGTACAAACGTGACGCCTTTGYGAACGACAGCAGGTGAATCGAGCTTCACTGTTTTACCGTTAATGACCGCTTGCTTCATGCCTACTTTAAGAGAAATAGAACGATTGCCTTTACGTCCAATAATCGTCTCCGTCTTGCCTTCCCAAGTTACGGTAGCGCCCAGTGCTGTAAAAATATCGCGCATCGGAACAAATGTGACGCCTTTCTCTGCATACGCGCCGGCTGATAGAGATAATTTCTTGCCATCTACAATCACCTGCAGTTGTTGCGTCGATACGGCAACCGTCTTGCTTGCAGCGCTGGCTGCCGCTACAGAATCTACGCTAAGTGTTGACAATGGGGCAAGCAATAACCCGGCAATGAGCATAGGACTTAGCATAGTCTTTAAAATTTTTGTTTTCACGCGATCATTTCCTCCAAACTTTTCCTTTTTCACCATTTGGTAAATCTATCATTAATCCTACCACTCCTCTTAACTCTTTGTCTATTAGATCGAGATTCATAGAGCGTTGTTAAACTGCTAAACAGAAGATTAGAACTGAAGCCCATACTCATGGTATAGTAGGAGCATTGAATCTAGGAGGTTTTTTGGCATGCACAGGGGAAAAAAGCGCGGAGCTCCTCAATCACAAGCAGATAAGAGCAAGTCCTACCCGGTTAACGAACCGATGGAACTGCTTCCCTTTCTCATAAAAAATATTTCAGGTGCTGGACGCAATGTAGTGAAATCCATATTAGCGAATGGACAAGTATCTGTAGGCGGAAAATCAACGACCGCTTACAACTATCCGCTTCAGCCCGGTCAAACCGTTACGGTAGGCAGAGACCGGCCGCAGGATAAAATACCGCTGGAAGGGCTCGCGATCCTTTTTGAGGATGAGCATATTATCGTTATAAAGAAGGAATCGGGACTTCTGTCCATATCATCTGATTCTGCGCCAGAAAATGAAGTGACCGCCTATCGCCAGCTTATGGCGCATGTACGTGTCGAGAATACGAAAAACCGGATTTACGTTGTGCATCGTCTGGATCGTGATACTTCAGGTGTCATGATGTTTGCAAAGAGCGAGGCGGTTCAGCAGCAGTTGCAAAACAGCTGGCAGGATTCGGTTCAAGAACGCAGCTATATCGCGCTCGTAGAAGGATTGGTTAAGAAGGAGCAAGGTACAATCAGTTCGTGGCTGAAGGAAAGCAAAACGCTCAAAATGTATTCCAGCTCCTATCCGAACGATGGTCTGCACGCCGTTACCCATTACAAGGTGCTTCGTTCCAATAAAAACTTCTCGCTTCTCGAAGTGAATCTCGAGACAGGCCGAAAAAACCAAATTCGCGTTCATATGGAGGACATTGGCCATCCCGTTGTTGGCGACAAAAAATAYGGCGCACGCACACGCATCATTGGCCGCCTTGGCTTGCATGCCCGCGTATTGTCCTTCACGCATCCGGTAACCGGCAAACTCGTCAAGTTTGAAACTGAAATTCCTAAGCTGTTTCTTAAGCCGTTTCATGTGACGGAGTAAGCAGCAAACAAACAAGCATCAGTCGTTATACAGGAATGCCAATGATTGTGAATCAGACGGCATTCCCTGGTATAAGCGGCTGATGCTTTTTTTTGATATACTACTATGGATATTTAATCTATCTATGCAGGAGGAACAGTGCAATGCCACATTTATTATTCCGCGGAGTACCGTCCGAGCAGTTAAAGTCTGTTTCGACACCGCTTGCCGCTGAGCTTGCCGCTATTTGCGAGTGCGGTACCGATAATTTTACAATGGCTTGTCTAAATACGACCAGCGTTTTTGGCAGTGAGGCAGATGATCAAGGGTTTGCATTTATCGAGGTCGGCTGGTTCGAGCGGGGACAGCAAGTAAGAAATCGATTTGCACAGGCAGTTACCAAATATGTCAGCCAAATTGGCTTATCTGAAATTGAGATCGTGTTTCATGCATATCGTGAGGACAGCTATTATATTAACGGTGAAGCCGTATCGGATTAATTTCATTCCATGTTTCGTGTGATGGACGTTATTTTCCAGTTATCGTTGGAATCTGTATGTAACTCTAACGTGTTGATTTCAATTCGATTTTTATCAGCTTTATCCTTATAAGTAATTTTAACTACAGCTTCTCCTGAAGCATCATCATTCTTGGATGAACTAATTTCAAAAGTTTCTAACGAAACCAAACCATAGTCTTTATTCATGAGAGGCATTGTAACGTAATAATCAACAATGTCCCACTCCCCGGAGTCCCAATCCAAAAGGTTTTGAGACTCCTCCATCTTTCCATTATGCATGTGGTCGTAATATGCGGTGATTGTTTCCTTCATTCCCATCTGCTTATTTGAGCAGCCTATTAAGACAATAACAAATAGAAGAATCAAAATAATCAACATTACTCTAGCACGCAAAATAATACGGTCACTATTTCTTGCTCCACGCCACATCATCGACATTTAACCAGCCCGCCCCTCCAGTAAAATAGATAGAAACGGTATCCCCCATGTTCACGGATACTGCAGGCAGCTTAACTTCTACATATTGCTCTTGTGCGTTAATCGCAAGATCTTCAACTTTTACTCCATTGATGGAAAGCCCGATCATTCCACCAGCAGCGCTCGTACTCACTTTAGCAGAAAGGATATAGTCACCGTCATCAGCAGCCGAGAAGGTCTGGGAAACGACACGACCGTTGCCTGGGTCAACATACATTAAGTTGGAACCGCTGTAAGGACGGTTTGAGCCTATCCCCGTACCGGAAGTAAATGACCAATACTGCTGCCCTTCCTCAAAGCCGCCGTTCTGAAATGATTCATGAACATTCGGAGCTACCATTGTTCCTGTACCGCTCACGACCGTATAATGTTTAAATCTTTTAATCTTATAGCCTGAATCCTCACCCGGAATAGAGTCGCTATTTTTGAAAATATAAGCCGCTTCCTCGTTTGGCTTCAGCTCAGGCTGCCCAAAATGGTATCTGCCGAATGCCCGAACAAACTGAAAGGGTTCACCCGGATTGATATAGTCGACTGTGCTCATAAACTGCTTCGGATCCATTTTTTCATAAAACAATACATAAATATAAGGCATCATCACTTGATCCGTCACATAAATATTGCCCTCCGTTTCATCCGATGCATACTGTACAGCTTCTCCAAAGGACTCATAGAAAAGCGGGCTTATTTGCTTGGAATAAGTAGTGAAATAGTTAGCACAGAAGAAAACAAAGAAAATAGAGAATGCCGCTATAACGATAGGGAAAGAGTATTTAATCCGCTTGTGCAGCCACATAAGGCCTGCAACTGCCAAGTATACCGTCGGATAAAAAATAATATTAATACGATTGATATTCACATCAGTAATCAATGTCATTAGAATTGCCGTTCCGAACCAGATAGCAATGACTGCTGTCTCTATGCGGAAATTATTAATCAGTTTCATAACACCATATAAGATGCCAATTCCGATCATCGGTAATGCTAACGGATACATATACCCAAATTTAGGCATGGCATTCCACAGCAAACCATCATTTTGAGTCAAATACATTTGCAAAAATGATTTGAAATTGTCCGCAAACGTTGAGAAAAAATGACCGCCAAATGCCGTAGAGATTTGCTCTACACGAGGAACAGTTAGCTTAGGAATAGAAAACAGAAATTGTATGGTCGCCATGCCATATCGATTAATAAGAAGAAACAGACCGATAGGTGCTGCTAATATAATGAGAACCGCGCAATTCCAAAGCAGAACTCGCAGCTTGAACGCCTTTTTAACAACGAGCAGAGCCAATACGCCTACTCCAAAAACAGGTACAAAAAAATAAGCCGTTCCATAAGCATAAAGCGAAGCGGCTAGTGTTAATGTAAAGCCAATCAGCCATTTCGGCTGCTGCAGCGCTTTCAACAAAAAAAACACGGCGATTAGCACTAGAGTAGGAAAAATATTCGACTCCAGCGCCCATCGTGACATCATAATATGCCAAGGACATATGACGATAAAAAAAGCTGCAGCCGCAGCTGCATGCTTTCTTTTAAATAGCTGATTTGCAATCCGATAAAATAGCACCATGCTCAGTAGGCCAAATAAGATGCTAACCATTCGAACTGACAGTTCATTTAAACCAAATAAATAGATAAAAGGCATAGACAGGTAAGCATAAAGCGCGTTCTGACCGCTTCCCCATGCAATAAGATGAACCGGCAGCGATATGCCATTGCGATCAATGCCATAATGCAGAATAGAATAAGCCTCATAGCCGATCGATGCCTCATCCTGATTCAAGCCGCCTGGTATGGCGCCCGCATATACCACTCTCACCGCAGCCCCGACGAGAAACAGAAGCAGCAATAATGGGTTCTTTTTTACCCAATCTATAAAACTAGTCATTACTATGGGTCACCGCTTCGCTTCTTGTAATAGTATTCGTAGGACGAATAGGGTATAAATAGAAAAATAGAAGAGCCACAAGCAGAGCTATGAACGGGATGAAGCTGAGCATTGAACGAATGCCCCACACAGCCGCATCCGCTTGAACCGCGTCCTTCACATAGCCTGTAGCCTCCAGCACAACACCCAGAACAACAGCCTGCAGTGAAATTCCCCATTTGACGATAAAGCCGTTCATCCCAAAGTACATGCCCTCTCTGCGTACGTTTGTCTGCTTCTCATCCTCATCAATAATCTCGGACAACAGAACATCCAGCAATACCAGCAAACCCGCTAAACCGATGCCGATCACGACCGCCGCCATGGCCGCAGTTGCAACGCTGGATACGAATAAAAATGGAATCGTTGCAAATGCGTAAATACTAACGGCAATCATAACGGTCTTGCGCGGGCCCCATCTCTGCAGAAATTTCCCCCATATGTAGACGCACGGGATGGCAGCGACAAAAATAGCGCCAAGCAAAATCGTATTGCTGCTATCTTCAGCTCCGAGCACGTATTTGGTGAAGAAAGGGATAGCCGCGGGCAGCATGGCAAAGGTAAACTGGACGAAAAAGCTGCCGATAACGAATAAAACAAACGCCTTATTCGAGAATGTGAATTTCAAGGATTGAACTAAACCAACCTCTTCACGCGAAACAACCATTTTTTCCTTGCTTGCCGATACCATAACAATAAAGAAAATAAGCGCGATCCCGGCAAAAATCGCTCCCATCGGTCCCCAGCCCATATTCGCATAAACGAGGGGAGGAAGAGCCACACCAATAATCATTCCTAAGATGCCGAACATTTGACGCCATGAAGACACCGTTGCCCGTTCTTTCATCGTTGTAAACATTTCAGGGAACAGTGCAGAATAGTTCAATACAACCATCACGAACATAATGTCATAGAGCAGCACGATCGTTAAGAAGTACCAGAACAGCGCTGATCCGGTGYCAACTGGAAACCAAATCGCAGTAAACAAGGCCACCAGCGGCACCATGCCAAACAGCATGTACGGAATGCGCCTGCCAAAACGGGAGCTCGTACGGTCGGAAATGTGTCCGAACAACGGGTTTAGCACCGCATTGACGATGCCGTGAATCACCATGGCCAGACTGATTAAAGTCGGTTTTACACCAAGCACATCCACATAATAAAAAACGATGTAAGATGCGAAGGCCTGTGCAATTAAGTTGACTGATAAATTTCCCGAGCTGTAAGCTAATTTCGATTTGAAGCTTGCCATAGCCATAAATAAAACGCCCCCGGTTACGATGAAAGTCTATTATAAATTACATATAACTCTCTCATCTTACCGCACAAACCCTTTTTATTCCATAATTAACTTATTGAACAATTACTTCATTTTCACCATTCGGATATAAGGACTTCCGCTCACTAAAATCGTACCATCCTCAGTAAAACCAAGCTTTTTGTAAATCGCATAAGCCCTCGTATTTTCTGGCTCTACAATCAGCGACAGCCTGCTGCATCCAGCCTCTTCACCCTTCTGTTCAAAAGCGCTAATTAGCGCCTTAGCTATGCCCTGCCCCTGATAACGTTCGGCGACTGCGATGGAATCCAAGTAAAAGTCGCCTTCTTGTGCCTCAACAGCAATCGTTTCATCCGCACGCACACCTTTATCTCGCCCAGGACGTGTAACAAATGGCACATCCAGCTCTGCAGCTCCATCGCCTGAATAGCTAATAAGCATTCCTGCAATGCCATCTTCTCTCCTATCGACAAGAACATGCTTATAGCTAATCCGATTGTCCTCGCGAACATAAAAATCGCCAAGGATGCGCTCTACTTCATAATCATCCTCAGTTCCTGCCAAGGTGTAGGCAATATGGCCGATCGCAGATAGCAGCAGCGGCATTACTTCTTTTAAGTCTTCTTTCACAGCTTGTTCAATCATGATGTCATCCCTCATTCTTTTAATGTTCTGTTATAATAAGTGAATATTATTCTTAAAGGTGATGAAGTAGTGAGTCATGTCTATTATACATTTCCCATAGGCATTCGGAACAGTCAGGTTCCTTTTGCCGAGCAAGCAGAAGCCGAAACGAGCCTTCAGCTTGTTGATGCAAGCCAGAAGGATGCCGGCTTCTTCCGGTCTTTAGAGCAATTCGGCATATCACTCAATAGGCCTCAAATTGCCGCTGTTCGCCATAACAAAGGAGCAGCACTAACGCTGGCAGGAGCAGGATCGGGCAAGACGTCTGTACTCGTATGCCGAACTGCTTATCTGCTGGCTGTGCAAGGCGCCTTGCCACAGCATATTTTATTAATGACTTTTTCCAAAAAAGCAGCCGATGAAATGCGAAGCCGCATTCGCGCTCTTCCTGTGCTTAATCCGCAAGCAGCAAGCGGCGTAGAGGCTCGTACCTTTCATTCCTTCTGCCTCCAACTGCTGCGAGGGCGCGGCTATCGCCAAGGCATTTTGGGTGAAACCGGACAAAAGCATATTTTTTTCAAACGTCTGATGCGGGAGCTTTTGCTGCAAAACGAATATGAGCCCGAAACCATTCTTGCACAGCTCTCCGCCATTAAGCTGCTGATGATCAACATCGAAGACCTTCCCGCTTCTACAACGGAGGAAAGAGAGCTAAAGCTGCTTTTCACCCGTTATGAGCAGTGGAAGAAAGAGATGGATAAATTCGATTACGATGATTTGCTGCTTGAAGCGTACAAGCTTCTGAGGGACGACAAGGTGCTGCTTGCTACCCTTCAGCAGCGCTTTCAGTACATCATGATCGATGAATTCCAAGATACAAATCAGGTGCAATACGTGCTCGTCCAAATGCTTGCCGACAAGCATCGCAATCTTATGGTCGTCGGCGATGACGATCAGACGATCTATTCCTTCAACGGTGCAAAAAACGATTATATATTGAACTTCGAGCATCAATATCCAGGTGCAGCAACTTATGTACTGGATATTAACTACCGCTCAACGAGCACAATCGTCGGACTTGGCAATGCTATCATTCAATATAATAAGCTCCGCAAAGAGAAATCGCTCTTTGCTGTCAAGCCCAAAGGAGTTAGCCCCTCCTATGCACGGCTCAAGACGACGCAAGACGAGGCAAAGCTCATTACGGACACAATTAGCATGCTAATTGCTCAAGGCAATCGCTCCTTTGGCGATTTTGCTGTTTTATTCCGTACTGCGAGCAGCAGCAGGGCGCTCGTCGAGCTGCTTCTTACAAAGGAGCTTCCATTTATCGACTTCGGCGACGGCCAGCTCTTTTATGACCAGTGGGCGATAAAGCCGCTAGTTGCCCATCTGAGGCTTGCAATGGATCGCCGCAATTTCGATGCGATGGAAATTTTGCTGCCCTCGCTTTATGTCAATCGGGAACAGGCTATGGCTTTCATATGGAACCAAGACAAGCAGCGTGCTAAGAAATGGCCGCTCATACATCTGCTTGAATTTCCGCAGATCAAAGAATTTCAGAAAGACAAAATCAAAGAACGCATCAAGCTTATTAAAGCGCTGGCCGAATTAAAGCCTGCTGAAGCTATTATGCAGCTTCGCCAATCCTTTTATGATCAATTTCTTGAAACGAGCAAGCGTCATGAAATGACGGAGCATAAGGAAGGTCTAAAGGAAGTGCTTGATGAGTTCGAGTCTGCGGCGAGCACCTATGATACCATCGAAGCTTTTCTGGCCTATATTGATGATATTACAGACAAGCATGCTGCCGTGCAGCAGCTTCAGAAACATAATCATAACCGCAGTGCGATATCTTTGATGTCCATTCATCGATCCAAAGGACTTGAATTTCCTGTTGTATTCGTCATCGGTGCCTCAGAAGGCATTTTACCTCATAGCTCTGCATTAGCTGCGGATAAGCATAGTGACCGGAGCTCTATTCAAACCGGAGACAACGCACTGGCAGAAGCGCTGGAGGAAGAACGTAGACTCGCCTATGTTGCTGTCACTAGAGCCCAAGAGGAGTTGTATATCAGCTCCCCTGCTCTGTACCGGGGAAAACCGGCTGAACTATCAAGGTTCATCCGCTCTGCCTTTATGTCTGGTGAAGAAGAGGACGGTGATACAGAATCTGCTCTTGCATGGTTATGTACTAGCAATTCCTGCGAGGTATGGCAGCGTATTATTACTTACGAGGATTCACAATCAGAGACTCGTGCTTGCCCATTATGTCAGTCTCCAATGGAGCAAGGCACAAAGATATTGCCGAAGAAAAAGAAGTGAGGAGAAACGATTTGCAACATGAATGAACACCTAGTCCATTACCTTAAACTAGCTGATGCTGTGATCATCACAGATATAGAACATCATATTCTTGCAGTCAATCCGTCCTACGAGAAGGTTACGGGCTACTCATCACAAGAAATAGCAGGGAAAAAGGCTGGCATCCTGCGAACATCCTATACGCCAAAGGAAACGCATGATCAGATGAAGCAAGCTCTTAAACAAGGCTTGCCATGGTCAGGCGTACTAACAAATCGGCGAAGAGACAGCAGCATTTGGCATTCCTCCATTACCATAACACCTCTGCAAATCGAAGGGGTAACCTATTATATCGGTATTTTTCGTGAGCTGGAGAAGTTAAAGAGCGGCTTCTATTTACCAGAGGAGCGCATCGGCTCCATTCAAAGCTCGATGCTTAAGGTGCTCGCCATTTCTTGCGAAATTCGTGATCCGGGCATCGAGCAGCATCTCGTCCGTGTGCGGGATTTAACGGAACGGCTCACTCACTTCCATAATGAACGCATGCAATTATGCTGGACGGAGGAAGCCGTGAACCGCATTTCGCATGCGAGCATTTTGCACGATATCGGCAAATCAGGAATTCCTGAAGGCATTCTATATAAACCGGGTCCTCTCGCTTATTACGAACGAAATATTGTTGAGATGCACACCCAAATCGGCGTTGATATCATTGATAAAATTTATGCTGAGCTTACAGATGATTTATTTAAGCTTGAGCTCGAAATGGGTAAAAATATTATTTTATACCATCATGAAAAATGGGACGGTACCGGCTACCCGCATCAGCTTGCCGGAGAAAACATTCCAATTGAAGCACGTATCGTCAGCGTCGTTGATGTTTATGATGCATTGACCAGCACCCGTCCCTACAAAGAAAAATGGTCCGAAGAACGTGCGCTGGAATATATTAGTGAACAGCGCGGGCTGCATTTTGACCCTGAGCTGGTTGACTCCTTCCTTGCGCTCCATTCTAACGAGATGTAGCTACAAAAAAAAGCGCCAATCCCGAACATGGAATGAACCGTGTCCTCGATTGGCGCTTTATTTGTTTATTTTTATGCTCCATATAGCGCGTCGAACTCATCCTCTAATATAGACATCGTAATGAGATCATGAAACTTCCCATCCATAAACAAAGCGTCCCTCTCTACTCCCTCGCGATGAAATCCGATCTTCTCATACACATGGATGGCGCGCGGATTAAAAGCGTAAACGCCGAGATGGATGCGGTGCAAATTCAACTTTTGAAAGCCGTATCTAAGCATGAGAAGCAGCGCTTCTGTACCATATCCTTTGCCGCGATGCTGCGTCCCTTGAATACCGATACGTATATTCGCGCTGCGATTGATCGTATCCATATCATTTAGTACAACCTCGCCGAGCAGCTCTCCTGTTTCCTTCAATATAATCATGGAATCAAATCGGTCTTCGTTTATGACGCTAATTTTGCGAATCCAAGCTTCGATTTCCTCACGTGTAAAAGCTTTTTGTGACCCTGTCAGCAGGTTCATCTCCGAATCTTGTAAAAAAGCTAAATAAGCCTCTATATCGGACTCCTTTGCTGGACGCAATAATACCGAATTTCCCTCAATGATGTGTTTTGCAAGTTGTGTCATCACAATAATCTCTCCTATTTTTACTCTCAGCATTAATAAATCAACTCATGATTTTCATGTATATTATTTTGTGCGCAAAAATCCTTATACTTCTGAAGTAGAGTGAAAATATCATCTTGTCCGGTAATCTCATCGTTGTCATTGAAGTATTGCAGCGCTCCCCCTAATATAAAGAGCGTCAGCACTTCCTCGTCTTCCGTTATGAGCGTATGAATATCTCCGGGCGGCTCATAAATAAATCCATGTTCCCGTGCTAAGATCTACCTCCCTCCTTATGATCCGCCAATATACAATTCCAACAGTTTCAGCTTATCTGGGTTTCTTACAATGTAGAGATGAAGTGCACCCCCCTGCACCACATGGAAAAGAGTAACCCCCTCGATTCCTTTATCTGATCGTAAAACAAGTCCCGTCTGACCGTTCAGAATTCTAAGCTCGGCTTTCACACTGCCATCAGCAAGTGGTCCTTTTTGAACCAAACCGAATAGAAACCGAGAAACGTTTTCGCGTGTTTTAATAGGATGAATAGCAGCAGACACTTTGCCTCCGCCATCTGAAAGGAGAACAACCTCCTCTGCAAGCAGAGAAAGGACCTCCTTCACATTTCCCTCCGCAAGCTCCAATACAAAACGACGAACCCATTCTTCACCCGCAGGCAGCGCATGAACAGGTTCAGCCTCGGAAATCCCCATTTTGTCTCGCGCACGGCTCAGCAGCTTTCGACAATTGACTTCGCTTTTTTCTATTAGCTTTGCAATATCCGAATATTCGAAGCCCAGCGCTTCACGAAGCACAAATACGGCACGCTCCGAGGGGGTTAACCGTTCAAGCAAAACCAGCATCGCATAAGACAACAAATCGTGGTGAATAACGGCATCCAGTGCATCCGTCTCTTCTGTAAAAATGGGTTCTGGGAGCCACGGCCCGACGTACCGCTCTCTCTGCTTTCGAGCAGACTTTAGCAAATCCAAGCTGCGGTTTGTCGCCATTTTGCACAAATAAGCCTTTGGCTCGGCTATGCTCTCTGGATCTATATCATATGCCTTCACAAAAACATCCTGCACGATATCTTCAGCATCAGCAGCCGAACCCGTAAGCTGGTATGCAATTTTGAACAAAAGCGCTTTATATTGCAGGTAAAGCTCTTTCATTTCACCATCCCTCGTTTCATAACAAATGCTGCTCTTATCATTTTATGAGACTCGCATAATCCCAAGTCATTTTCCGTACCTTCCATCCAAGCTTCCCCGTTATGACAATGTCGAGGCCCCATTGCCTTGTCCATACCATTCCCCGCTCTGGCCCGAGACCAAAACAGAAAAAATCAATATAGCTCTTGTGAACAGGTGCAGAATGACCCATTACATCTGCCGTTATGACTTTCCCCAGCCTATCCGCTTGTGCAGTCGCTTCCTTGCACGTCATCCTATCCTCAAGCCCGCTCACCGGGTCAACAATTTGAGCACAGTCGCCAATGCTATATATCTCAGGTGCTTCTTTCACACGGTAATTAGCATCCACAATGACTCGACCATATGCAGTAAGCGGCAGCCCCATGCTTCTGAGCATCGGATTGGGCAGCAAGCCAAGCGTCCAAATACATAAGCCCACCTTTAAAATCTCACCATCCGATAAGAGAAGTTCCCCTTCCCTCTCACGAATAGCTTTGCGTCCATGCAGAACGGTCACTCCGCTGCCCTTAAGCAAGCGCTCCAGCTTCATGCCAACCTTTGCCGGTCCCTCCTGAAATAATCTATCCTGCGCATTTAGCAAGTAGAGAATCACCTCTGACGGATCAAGTCCAAGTGCACTTGCTTCCTTACGCAAAGCATAAACAAGCTCAGCAGATGATTCGATTCCACTAATCCCCGCCCCTGCAACGGCAACAGTCATCCATCTTTGACGCTCAGCACGGCTTGTTTCCTTTACCGCTTTTCTCAAGTTTTCATGCCAAAGCTCTCGAATATGAGCTGCGCTTGCGAGTCCTGTCAAGGCAATTCCGCCCTGATCGGCATCGGGCTGTCGAATAACGCTGCCTGCTGCCAATATGAGAATATCGTATTTTAAATTCTGCTCTTGCCCGCTCTCATCCTGATACAATAACCGCTTATCCCTTTTTTCTATGGTCACTACCATTCCTTGAATAAATTCCACACCATCCGGAAACAAGCTGCCAAAAGGAACAACAATATTATCATCATTGACAGCCGGCTTGAACAGCAATACCTTCCGAAGATGGTATGGCTGCTTATCAATTAGAATTAATCGGAGCTTCCCAGCTCCTAATTCCGGCTGCAATGTTTTTCGTATTGCCTTGAGGGCATTAATCCCTGCATAACCGCCGCCAATAATGACACATGTTATTTCCTTTTTCTCTTTCATCTCCATCAGCTCCTGTGCATGTTTGCACATGTAACGATAAGATGAGTTTTTTTGTGACATCTACTCTAAATTTCTAAAATACTCCATCTTGCTGTCGATAAATCCATCATCAAAATCAGCTGCTCCGATCAACTCAGATTCACTGAAGCATAAGCTAAAGAGCCAAAGCTGTCTAAGCGCTACGAATATCGGAACCGCTTGAATATCATTTTCGCCTATAGATCTGATTTCTCTGTATCCGCAAATAAATGCATCCCAAAGACGTTCAACCTCTTCTTTATCGTGCCTGCTATGAATTTCTCTTKCCAGTCTAAACTCCGCAATGTCATAAGCTCGCCAGCCATAACCGCAAATATCAAAATCATAATGCGTCAATGTCCCATTTTCCGTAAAAGCGACATTCGTATTGCCATGCAAATCCCCATGACAAATTCCAAAGTCCAGTCCTGCTTTCAGATGGATGTTAAGCTGATCTTTTAAGCGCATAACCAGCTCATATAGAAATTGATAATCCTCTTTCCGATTTTCCATATGTTGCTTAATTATGCGAAGCGGATTGTCTATCAAATGCTCCAAATCGAGCTCTCCCCTTGTGTGCTCAGATGTGAAATCGTCGGCAGCTTGATGAATTTGAGCAACGGATGCGCCAAATAGACGACTGTCTTCTGGATGCTGCATTCGCTTTTCTTGACCATCAGCAAAACTAAACATTACTCCAAACTTTACACCCTCAGGGACCAAAAACTCATTAATAAATGTGCCGTCATTTTTCTCAATCGGTACGGACACGCTTATCCCTTTTGCATGAAGATCGTTTAATAAATCTAACTCAAAAGCAATCTCTGATTGGTTTCTCCGGTCCGCTCGGTACACTCTAAATATGTATTTGCCTTGCTCCGTCTCTAAAATATAAGTATCGTTCATCCCTCTCAGAAAATAGTGCAGACGAGCGGGTTCATGAATGCCATAGTGGACTTTAATATGCGACAATAACGCTTCGGTTGATAATAGCGAGTATGCTACAGGAAATAAATGCAAGGGTACCTCATCCTTTTTCATTATCTATTTTAAATCGTGAATTCATCCTAGCTGTTTGCAAATGATGAATCTATTCCATTCCACTATAACAAATTATTTGTGCCCGATCTGGTAGAGAATTACTATGATTAATTTTGCCCGCTTTATTGATGCGGCTGGGACACATGAAGTAGCTCATAATAGCAGCAATGAATACACTACATACAAGAAGCGCGACAGGCAGACCTCAAAGGAGGAATCCACTTGGATGTATGGAATCAAAGCTATGAGCAGCTCATCTTCCTCCAGGATCGTTCTATCGGTTTAAAGGCAATTATTGCAATAGACAGCACAAAGCTTGGTCCTTCCCTCGGCGGTTGCCGGTTTTGGCAATATGCCAGCGATGAAGCTGCTGTCCTCGATGCGCTGCGGCTAGCGCAGGGAATGACCTATAAATCAGCGATCTCAGGTTTGCCATTTGGCGGCGGCAAAGCTGTCATTCTAAGCCAACCCGGTCAAAGCTCGCGGGAAATATTGTTTCGGGCGCTAGGCCAGCATATTCAAAACCTGCAAGGAAGCTATATTACCGGTATGGATCTGGGTACAGATGTATCGGATATGGACTGGGTTCGCCTCGAGACACCCTATGTGACTGATGTATCAGGTTCGCTCGGAGCAGTAAATGATTTTACAGCTAAAATGACCGCATACGGCGTTTTCCTTGGCATTCAGRCCTCTCTCAAAACGGTTTACGGTTCCGAAAATATGCAGCAAAAAATCATTGCCGTTCAAGGATTAGGCAAAGTAGGTTATCAGCTATGCCGCTATTTAAAGCATGCGGGCGCAGAGCTCGTTGTAACGGACGTTGATTCAAAACGAGTGAAGAAGGTTGTCGAGGAGTTTGGGGCAATGCCTTGCAAGCCAAACGTCATTATGCGCATACCTTGTGATGTCTTCTCGCCATGTGCCTTAGGTGGCATCCTAAATGATTTTACATTAGGCCAGCTAGACTGCAGCATTGTTGCTGGGGCAGCGAACAATCAATTAGCCGAAAGCTGCCATGGCGAGAAGCTTCATGAGCTTGGCATTTTGTATGCACCGGATTATGTGATTAACGCAGGCGGCATCATCGTAACCTCTGTTGAGCTTATTGGCGGGGATGCTGCGACAGCACAGCAAAAGGTTGAGAAAATAAATGGTACACTGATGAACGTATTTCAAGCAGCTGACGAACATGGAATTTCAACCGCAGCAGCAGCCAATCGAATTGTGGAGCAATTGCTTAAGGGCTGAATAACCACTCGATCGAAAAAAGGGGATGTATCGAAAGTAGATTTCTCTACTTCCGGCACATCCCCTTATTATTCATTATTGCGGTGTCCAGCTTAAACTGCTGGAGGAGTGAAGGAACGTCCAGCGAACTCAGCATCAAGCATATAGAATGCATTGCTATCCTTGTCGATGCGTTTCAGCTTATGGATAATGTTATCAAACAACGCCTCTTCTTCAACCTGCTCATCGATAAACCATTTGAGGAAGTTGATCGTTGCATGCTCGCGATCGTTGATCGCAAGGTCAGATAAATTATAGAAACGTTTTGTATTTTGCTGCTCATGTCCGTAGCCTTGCTCGAAAGTGTCCAAAATGGAAGAGTATTCGTTATTCGGCTCTCCAAGAGCAGACAGCGTAGCACGACGACCACGGTCATTCAGAAACTTGTATATTTTCATTGCATGAAACCGTTCTTCCTCAGCCTGTACAATGAAGAAGTTAGCGAAACCATCAAGACTTTCACCTGAACAGTAAGCCGCCATTGCCAGATACACATGCGCTGAATAAAATTCAAAATTCATCTGTTCATTTAATGCTTCTGCTAATCCATCATTCATGCTTATGCACCTCAGCTTTCCTAGATTGTACTTATTCTAACATAAAAATAAAGAACGGCAAATGCCGTTCTTGTTAATTTATTGAAATTTAAGCTACCCGATCATTTTTTTCAATCGCTTATAGAGCTTCTCTGCGGACGGCGCGCTAACCGTCTTCGACTTGACCACGACGAAGCACTCTAGCTTGCAGGTTTTGCAATCGCCAAGGCAATCACTTTTTTTCTGCTTAATATCCGGATATCGATTTTTCATCGCCTTATAAACCGGCTCCAAACCGTTCTTGAGATTCCGTTTGCAATACTTAATCTTCTTCATAAGATACACCCCGCAGCGCAACGAAGGATTTGCTTCCTATTTGATGATAATGATTATCATCCCCGTTGTCAACTGCCGTTTTTGAGAACCTCTAACCCTTTAATCAGCTGACTGTCCTCGCGTCCAAGCTTCTCGCGTAGACGCTCCAGCAGCTTATACCCCGTTTTGTCATTGAAACTGCCCGTAGCCTCCAGCTTCTCGGCTTTTTGGAACTTAGTTAATGCTGCTGCTGTTTGTTTATCGAACATGCCTTCTTGTCCTGTAGGAGAATAACCGAGCTCCTTCAGCATCATCTGCAGCGTCTTTACATCCTCGCCATAGCTGCCTATCTTCATATGTGTACCAATCGCAAGCGGTCTTAGTTTCGTATATTCGGGAAGGGCTACTGCAAAATCCGGTGAAACGCCTGTTTTGTTAATCCAAGTGCCGCCCGGCGTCTTCCACTGCGCTTCCGTTAAGCTTAAGACAGAACCGTCCTTAAACTGATTAAAAGCTTGTACAACACCTTTGCCATACGTTTTTTCACCGACAACTGTTGCTCCCGCTGATTCCTTTAACGCAGCCGTCAGCACCTCGCTCGCGCTTGCAGATTGTCCATTCACGAGTACTACAATCGGCACTTTCCATTCCTTCTTCTGATCAGACTTATACGAAATCGTTTGCCGCTCATTTTTGTACACGACATTCAAAATAACCTTGTTTTTCGGTATAAGCTTGCTCGCAATCTTAATGGTTGGCTGCAGCAATCCCCCTGGATTGGATCGCATATCCAGCAACAATCCCTTAAGAGGCTGCTTCGCCTGCAGCTCCGTAATTGCAGCTTCGAATTCATCCGCAGTTTTCTCAGCGAAACGGCTAATCGTAACATGCCCGATACCGCCTTCAAGAAGCTCAGACGTTACCGTATGTACTGGAATAGCTTCCCGCTTCAGCTTTAATGTTATCGGCTCAACTTGATTCGGGCGCTGAATCTGCAGCGAGACTGATGTTCCTTCCTTGCCTCTAACAAGGCCAAGCAGCTCCTCAAACGTCTTTCCAGCCAGCTTCTGATTATCTACCGAGAGAATGATATCGCCCGTCAGTAAGCCGCCTCGCTCGGCTGGAGCTCCCTTCGTGAGCCCGGTAATGATGAACATGCCTTCCTCTTCGCGCAATTCAGCACCAATTCCATATATTTCTCCCTCATAGGACTGGGTATAGGCACTGCCCTTTTCCTCAGCCAAATACCGGGAATACGGGTCCTCAAGCGAGCCAACCATGCCTGCAATTGCTCCATTAATCAGCTTCTTCGGCTCAGCACCGTTTAAGTAGTCATTCATAATTTTGTTGTATGAAACCGTAAATTGCTTAAAGGTCGGCTCCTTGATCATCGGATACTGATTCCCCATCCAGAAAAACCCTATTGCAAAGCCAAGAGCAGTAAATAATACAGCTCCCATGACGCAGAGAGTCAGAAATCTTTGTTTTGCTGCCGCTGATGTAAAATAGTTCATCTGTTCATCTCCTCAAAAGTTTTACGAAGTAAAACTTACTTCGTAAGCATAAGCCTAGTTTTGTGAAGCAAAACTTACTTCGAAAGCATAAGCCTAGTCTTGAATGTCTGGATCATTTTAGCTACAATCAACCTAATCAAAGCGCAAACGGCCAACGCTGTCTTTGGCGGCGTCTGCAATCGTTTCGCTGCGAAATATAAGCCTAGTTATACATGTGGAACTTATAACTTCTTATATTTTAAATATAGAGAGCTGGAGAGGAGCTTCACCGCTAGTATGTATAAACTTATCGCGATTGATGTTGACGACACGTTATTAACGGATGACCTAACCGTAACGGAAGGAACGAAGCGTGCCATGGAAGCTGCTATTGCCCAAGGTGTAACGGTTACACTGGCAACAGGCCGCATGTTTGCTTCCGCTCAAAAAATTGCTAAGCAAATTGAACTCAATGTTCCTATTATTACCTATCAAGGGGCACTCGTCAAAACACTGCTTGATGGACAAGTCCTGTATGAAAGAAACGTACCGATTGATGCGGCTAAAGAGCTTCACGCTTTCGCTGAAGAGAACGGCTTGCACCTGCAGCTTTACGTTGACGATGAGCTTTACAGCACTCATGACAATGACAAAATCAAAGCTTATTCTAAGCTTGCCAATATCCCTTACAAAATAGAGCCTGACTTCAACAAATTGCTCGACTTTCCGATGAACAAAATGCTTATTATCGATGATCCGGCTCGCCTCGATGAAATCGCTGAGCAGCTTAAGCCTCTAATCGGTGATCGCGTGCATATTACTAAATCCAAAGCGCACTATTTAGAGTTCATGCATAAGGAAGGCACTAAAGGACATGCACTGAAATTTATGGCCGAGCATCTTGGCTGTACAATGGACCAAACAATCGCCCTTGGCGATGCATGGAATGATAATGAAATGATTATCGCTGCCGGACTTGGTGTAGCAATGGGCAACGCCATTCAATCTCTGAAGGACATTGCAGACTATGTAACGTTGTCGAATAACGAGGAAGGCGTTCGCCACGTTATTGAGAAATTTGTGCTTAACGTCACTGAATAACAAGCAAGGAGGCGACTGCATTCATGAATTGTCCCCTTTGCAATGGGCCAAACGATTGTGCTATGGAAGAAAACAATGCAGCGAAAGATTGCTGGTGCTTCCAGAAATCATTTCCCAGCACGCTTTTAGAGGCCGTTCCTGAAGAGCTCAAAAACAAAGCCTGCATCTGCCGAAATTGCTTAAGCAAAGCAGCGGAAGAACAAAATTAAGAAGCTGTCTCTGGAAGGTAATCACCTTTTAGAAACAGCTTCTTTTTTAAAGCTTGCTTATCGCGCTGGCACAAAAAAACGTTCTTCCACAGCACTTGCAGACAATGGCTTGCTAAAATAATAGCCCTGAATCTTTCTGCACGAATTGTCCGTTAAAATATCCAGCTGATCCTTCGTTTCAATTCCTTCCGCAATAACTTCCATATTCAAATGCATAGCCATCGCAATGATCGTTGAAACGATGGCTCTATCATCGCTGTTATTTGTAATATCACGGATGAAGGAGCGATCTATTTTAACTTTTTGAATCGGGAACATTTTCAAATAACTGAGCGAGCTGTAGCCTGTCCCAAAATCATCTAAGCTAATGCGAATACCATATTCATTCAACTGATTCAAAATGCTGCTGGACAATGCAGCGTCCATCATCATGCTTTCTGTTATTTCCAGCTCTAAATATTTCGGCTCCAATCCCGTTTCCTGCAGTATAGCCATAATATAATCCGCAAGTTTAGGCTGATGGAATTGTTGCGAAGATAAGTTGACGGATATAGGGATAAGCGGCCCTCCCTGTACATGCCACATCCGCATTTGTTTGCAGGCTTCGCGCAGTACCCATGTTCCCATTTCATAAATGAGACCGGTCTCCTCGGCAAGCGGTATAAAGACGCCTGGACTTAGTAGCCCCCTAGTTGGATGCTGCCAGCGTACAAGCGCCTCCATACCAATCATCGCACGATCCTCTGTTCGGATTTGCGGCTGGTAATGGAGCAGCAGTTCCCCTCGTTCGATCGCTTTTCGAAGATCGCCCTCTAATTCGATTTTTTCTTGCAGCACTCGGTCGAGCTCGCCAGTGAAAAATTGATAATCGTTTTTACCTTTTTTCTTCACCTCATACATCGCTGTATCGGCATTTTTGAGCAGCTGTACAGCATCCAGTCCATGGCTAGGGAACAGGGCAATTCCGATACTTGCGGACACATAAAAATCACTGTCCTTTAATCGATACGGTGCTTGGATGCAGCTGATGATCTGTTCCGCTAACCGCTTAATCGTGTCTTGCGTTTCATAATTGCGGCACAGCAGCGTAAACTCGTCTCCGCCCATGCGAGCAAGCATAACGTCTTGCCCTGCGATAGCTTGTTGAATGCGTCCGCTAACTTCCTGCAAAAACTGATCGCCGACCATATGCCCGAGTGAATCATTTATGATTTTAAAACGGTCGATATCAAGCACCATTACAGCAAAATGTGAATCGCTTGTACTGCTCAGTTCTATGGTCTCTGCAATCGCTTGATTAAATTTGCGACGATTCGGCAAACCTGTCAATTCATCATGAAAGGCTAAATGATTGACTTTCAGCTGTGCCCGCTTCTCAGCGGTTATATCTTTAAAAATAATATAGCTGCCTACGACTTCACCATCCACAACAACCGGTACATTAGCTACGTTGAGCTCAATTCTCATACCGTCAGCACGGATGATGGCGGTTTCGTGATTCAAAGTCTCCCCCTTAAAGGATCTTTGAAACATCTGTTTCACACGTTCTTGATCTTCATGCACAATAATCCCGCTTAACGAGGATATCGATTGATGCATAACCTGCTTGCTGCTGAAACCTGTTATCTTCAAAGCATTCGTATTATGGCTAGTCACACGGTACTGCAAATCAACAGACACGATGCCATCCTGGCTATTTTCGTATAAGGACTTGTACCATTTTTCATTTTGTTCAATTTCTGAGTCCTTATGGGCAAATCGCTTCGATATATAGATCCCAAACAAAGATAATCCAAGTGTAAAAAATATACCTAACGCAATAATGTAGGCCAGCCACGTTTGGTCCAAAATAACGCCAAGAAACAAAGCAGTCTTATTGCTGGTATGAAAATTAGCTGCGATCATTCCCGTATAATGCATGCCAACTATCGCAGCCCCCATAATAGCGCCGCTTCCAAGCTTTTTCCACCATTGTCCTTTCTGTCTATCCTTACGGAAATAAAACGATAGCCAAAGAGCTGCAATGGATGCGACAAACGCAATAAGAATAGAGAGCATAACGATAATCGGATTATAGGTTATATGTATAAGCATTGCAGACATGCCAACATAGTGCATGATCGTAATGCCTGTGGCAAGCAATAATCCGCCAGCTAGCAATTGCGATCTCGAAAGCTCACTTCGGCCGACAACATACAGCGCAGTAAAAGCCGCTCCAATCGCTGCAATTACCGAAATAAGCACGATAACCAAATCATATTTTATAGGGAAAGGAAGCTTTAACGCGAGCATGCCGACAAAATGCATCGACCAGATTCCCATCCCCATAGAAGCCGCTCCAAACATCAGCCAGCTTAGCTTTGTGCTTCCTTTGGAGGTGCTCACTCTTCCTGCAAGATCCAGTGCTGTATATGAAGCCATGACTGCTATAATATAAGAGAAAATAACTAATAAACTATCATAGGTTCCATGAACATGCTCCATTAAATCCCCTCTATTCTATGTAAGATGTTTATCTGCGAGAGCATTCTTATATTATACAATAATGTTTTGAAACATTTTTGAAAATTTCGATGATGGCTAGACATGCAACGACCGCATAACTAAACAAAAAAGAGCCTCTCCCACATAGTGGAGAAGCCCTTCTTATAACCTTTATGAAGTTAAGATACAGCTTTATTTCTCCGTTTGCATTGGCCCTTGCTGCATGACTTATAGTTGCCTGTAAAATCAAGCCGATGATCCGTCACTTTAAAGCCATACTCCCGTTCAATTCGCTGCTCAAGCTCGAGCAGCCAATCCTCTTTAATTTCTGTCAGTGAGCCGCATTCATCGCATATTAGATGATGATGCATATGCTCATGATCCTCACCGCGAAGATCATAGCGGGCTACACCATCCCCGAAATTCATTTTCTCAACAACATGAAGCTCAGCGAGCAGTTCGAGTGTCCGATATACAGTCGCTAGACCGATATCAGAGTTTTTCTGCTTTACGAGCATGAAGACACCTTCTGCACTCAAGTGATCCATTTCGTTCTCAAGCAGCACTCGCAATATAATCTCACGCTGAGTTGTCAGTTTATATCCGTTCGCCATCAAATGTCGATTTATTCGATCCGTTTCTGCTGTGATGTTTAACATGCAAAGCTACCTCCTTTTATTGAAAAGCCAGTACATGAATGCATTTCACTTTATGTAAAGGCTTACTTTTAGAATGATTATAATTTAATGGTAGTATACTTTTGCGAAATTAGCAAATACCATATATTAATAAGTGTTTAACCATACTCCTTGACATAAAAATCGTATTTCGAGTATGATACAAAAATAGTTATTCGTAACAATTACAAATAAAAGGAGAGAACAAAATGAAAAGTGGCATACATCCCGTTTACCATCAAGTATTGTTTTTTGATGTGAGCAGCGGCTACAAATTTTTGACGGGCTCAACCAAATCGTCCAATGAAAAAATGGAATGGGAAGACGGGAATAGCTACCCAGTCATTCGCGTAGATACAAGCTCCGCTTCGCATCCTTTTTATACAGGCAAACAACGCAATACCGATAAAGGCGGACGAGTTGACCGCTTCAACCAACGATTCCAACAAAAGAAATAAAAAGCAAGTAATAATAATAGCTCCAAACAGAACCGTTCAATGCGGCAATCTGTAAGGAGCTTCTTTCGTTTCTTATTACAGCAGACAGACTACAGCACCGTAGAAATGCCACCATCAATATTTACAGACGTACCCGTTACGAAAGATGCGGCTTCCGAAACGAGAAAACCGATAACATTTGCTGCTTCCGACGCCCTGCCAATTCGACCCAAAGGTATCCCATGGCGCTTGTCCGCTGAGAATTCATCCCAGCTAAGCTCAGGGCTCGCAGCTTGCCACATCCGCTCGATTTGTGCGCTGCGAATCAGCCCGATGCAAACTGCATTTACACGAATTTGATCCACAGCCAGATCCTTGCTCATCGCTTTGGTCAGTGCAAGGCCTGCGGCGCGGCTAACGGAGGTTGGGAGAGAGGAAGCACCCGGCGTTTTCCCGCCTATAGCTGTCACGTTGACGATAGCTCCTCCACCTGCTTTACGCATATATGGAAGTACCGCACGCGCAAAATGAACTGCTCCGAGCAGCTTCAAATCGAGGTCCGCTGTCCATGCATCAGTCTCCACCTTCTCAAAAGGCTGCGCCGCAGAAACTCCTGCGTTATTCACAAGAATGTTGACACCGCCAAAGTGTGCTGCCGTTTGCTCAACCGCTCTTGCGGCATCTTCCGGCCGACTTACATCCGCGCTGATTGCCAACGCTTCTTTGCCTGTTCGTTCCTTTATAAGTGCTGCCGCGCTGCGCAGAGACTCCTCCTCCCGTGCAACAATGGCTACCTCAGCACCTTCCTCTGCCAGCAGCAATGCTGTTGCTAGTCCAATTCCTTTGCTCCCGCCTGTAATGAGTGCGATTTTTCCTTTTAGCCCAAGCTCCATCTATAACTCCTCCTTCTCTGCTGCTTTATCGTTTAAACTTTACTTCCCAACTGCTTTGATTACCTTTTGTACCTCATGGTTTATATCAATTTCTGAATGAGCAGGCAAATTTACAATAAAAATACCGCCAAACACTTGCTGCGACTTGCCTTGGCACTCTCGAATTTTATTTTTTAATAGTTTAAGCTCTAATGAATAGATAACTTCTTTGCTTAGCAGCCAATTATGCCTGGTGAACGTTGATTTCTCTATCGTTTCTATGTACATGGAWACATCCTTGAATGCTCTTACGCGAATAACGTCTCCAAAGGCAACATTTTCAGTAAATACAGGATTCTCCTCAATGCGATACAGGTCATCACCCAGTTGTACAACGTCCAGTATCTCGACCTCTTGACCTATACCATCGAAGCAAAGATGTAACGGAATAAAATCTTGAATGCTTCTCACCTCTATATTTATTTTCAGTGATGGCTCTTACCATTCACTCTAGCTAATATCCACATTCGTATAATGCTCCACCGATGGAAATGGATCATAGAAATGATGCAGCAGACTTTTCCACTCCAAATATTCCGCCGATCCGCGAAAGCCAACGGTATGATCCTCCAGCGTTTCCCATCTTACAAGCAATATATATTTATTATTCTCTTCTAAGCATTTCTGAAGTTCATGACTGACATAACCGTTCATGCTAGAGATAATTTTTGATGCGGCTTTGAAATTGCTTTCAAATTGTTCGGACAGCCCTGCCTTAACCTGCAATGAAGCAACCTCTAATATCATGACAGCAACTCCTTGTTTTATATCTAGTTTTAGCAATAGCCTTGCAATCCTAATTATGATGTTATGTATATATTATAAGTGGTACTGCAAATAAGGCAAAGAGTAAATCAAATGATAGAATATCTTGTTTTCCAAACTGTCTAATCGCTCCATGTGTCCATAATTTTCAGAGCGAGTTCAATTTAATCGATTCTTCCCCTACAAATTGCGGCATCATTTACCGAAATCACCTGCGACCTTTACTCTTAATCCGTATTTTCCGTCATGATCCGACATTTGTATTTGACTATTATTTCATAAAAAAAAGCCCCAGAGAGTGGTCTCTGAGACTTCAATCGTATCCCTAAGTAGCTGGCTCCTCTTTAGGAGCGCATTTTTGAATAAGCGAGATTTGGCCTGCATGGATGCCGGTATGGTACATTAAACGGCCAACAGCCTCAAGCGGCGTTGAGGGGCCGATCGGACAGTCCACGATTTGATGCCATTTCTCCTCTGGAAGCTCTTTCATTGCATCCATAAGATGATTGTTGGAGGATTCAAGCAGCTCAATAAGCTCCTGTAAATTATCGTAGGTTGCTTTGCTCCCAGCAGCACCTCTGCTTGTAGAGATCTGCAATCCCTCCGGCATGCCTTTCCCGAAGAACCAGTCTGCGAACATATATTCAACCTCAGCGTTATGTCGAAGCATATAGCCAATGGAGGATGCTCCAAGCTGTAAAGACAAATCCTGCTCCGGCAATGCTTTGACCGTTTTGTGGAATCTTTCTTGAATAGCACGCCAAATAGGCAGTACTGTTGTGATCGTCATAATAGCGTCCGCTCCTCTGCTCTTATTAAGCTTTCTTCGCTTGTGCATGCCCATCTCTTGCAACATGCTCAAATTTCTCGCCTGACAAGTCGATATCGTAAGCCTGACCGAAGCCTGCTACATAACGACCTTCCGAAGCCATCAGCTCAAACAAAGAGAAATCGAGGCCGCGAAGCATGCCTATCATGTTTTTGCCGAAGGTTTGCTCAAACCGTTCAAATATCTCAATATGCCCTTCATTGCCGATATTAACCGCATTACAAACGAAGCGAGCACGCTGCCTAGCAAATAAATTTGTAGTCTGCGACTCATCCTCCAGCAGCATAACGTCCACTGATGGATTGGCTTCCATGTACCGGAAATGATGAGCGATTCTGCTAATATAAATGTAGAGCTTTCCGTTGAACTTCACAAAGGGAGCATAGGAAACAAAAGGTTTTCCCTCATCGTCGATTGTACCGAGCACGACAGATTTCAAGCTTTCCGTAAAATTCAAATAATTCACCTTAATCATTTCAATATCCATCGCCTTCATTCGTCATCCCTCGCTTTTTTTATAAAACTTTTTTTAATACGTGAATTCGTGGACTAGCGCTTTCCGGCATTTGTTGAATTTCTGTTTCCACACCGTAGACACTGCGAATCAGCTCCATCGTAAAAACATCCTTCGGCTTGCCAAATACATGTTTATCCCCATTCTTAATCACACAAACTCTATCGCTATAAGCGGATGCATGGTTCAAATCATGCAGCACCATTATAACCGTCAGCTTCAATTCACGATTTAGTCTTCGCACAAGTTCGAGCACTTCCAGTTGATGTGCGATGTCCAAATAAGTAGTGGGCTCATCGAGTAGAAGCACCTTAGGTCTTTGAGCGAGCGCCATAGCAAGCCATGCCTTCTGTGCTTCTCCACCAGAGAGGGATACGATGAGTCTGTCTTTAAACTCCAGCATGCCCGTCTGTTCAAGCGCCCAATGTACGACCTTATAATCTTCGGCATCCAGACGCTCATACCATTTCTTATGAGGAATTCGCCCATAACCAACCAATTCCTCTACTGTCATGTCAGACGGACTGACGTTCTTCTGACAAAGCATGCACAGCATTTGCGATACTTGCTTCGTACTAAGCGAGCGAATCTCTTGATCGGCAATACAGACGCGTCCGCTTTCGCAAGGAATCATTCGAGATACAGCCTTCAAAATAGTCGACTTTCCCGAGCCGTTTGGTCCAATAATGGATACCACTTCTCCCTCATTCACATCGAGAGAAAAGTCGCTCACTATTGTACGATCCGCGTAACGAATATTCAACGATTGGACCTTTAACAACTTAGACCCCTCCTTTTCGCATCAAATAGAGGAAGTACGGACCTCCTGCCAATGCCATGACGATACCTGCAGGCACTCCTACAGAGCCGAAGGCAGTCCGCCCAATTGTATCTGCCACTAAGAGAAGCAGTGCCCCAAGTATTAAGCTAAGCGGCAACGTGTGGCGATAATTTGTGCCAATTAATAAACGAGCCATATGTGGCACAATTAAACCAATAAACCCAACAAGACCTACTGTCGACACTGAAACAGCGGCTAAGTACACCGCCACAAAAGACAAAATCAAGCGGCTTCGATTAAGGTTTTGCCCCAAGTTATGTGCTACTTGCTCGCCTAAACGTAATATATTCGCTTGCCGAATACATAGAATCGCGGCAATCCATCCAATAATCGAATAGGGCAATATCATGAGCACATCGCCCATTCCTTTGCCTGCCAAACTTCCGTTCATCCATGCAAGTGCACCAGGCAGCTTATCGCTGTATTTGATAGAGAGCAGGCCGATCATTCCTCCAAATACCGCATTTACGGCGACACCCGAAAGAATGATGCGTACAGGTGTAAAACCTGTTTGCTTGTTCCATGCCCAAGTATAAACCATTCCGGCAGCAATACCGCCGCCAATTATTGCAGCTAACGGAATAAACGATGAATAGCTAGGCATGACTAGCATAATAAATAATACGGTAACCGCTGCCCCGGACGAAACACCAGTTAGCCCCGGGTCTGCCAGTGGATTTAACATAACTGCTTGCAGCAAAGCTCCCGATGCAGCAAGGTTCGCGCCGATTATCAAAGCAAGAAATACTCTAGGGATTCGAATATCCCAAAGCACAGAATTTGCCGCTTCATTCCCATTGCCTAGTATCGCTTGAAAAGTAGAAGCTAGATCAAATCTTGCACTACCAAGCGCAACTGAGAATAAAATAGCCACAATCAGCAACAAAAATGAGAGAGCTAGAAGCGTGGTCGTTCTCATTTTTTTATTATCCGTCACCTCTAAGCTCCCTTTCATTAGTTATACAAAATTTTCGCCATATCTTGGTATGCATTTGGTGCATTTACTAACGAAGCTACTCCATATAAGCTATAATCAAGTGCAATCAGCTTGCCGTTTTTAAATGCGTTCAGCTTCTCCCAAGCTCCGTTCTTCTTCACATCATCTTCAAGCTGCTTCGTAACAGCAGAAGGATCACCATGAGCAACTAGCAAAATAATATCTGGATTAGCCGTTACGATGCTTTCCATATCAAGTGGTACATAAGCATCTTCTTTTTTCAATACTTCTGATAATACGTTTTTTGCTCCTAGCTTCTTCGCCAAGCTGCCTACAAAAGTACTATCGTTCATGAACATTAATGATTCAGCAGAACCGAATAGAACCATTACGCTTGGAGCATCTTTGCCTTCGGAAAGCTTAACAGCTTCCGCCTCTTGTTCGCTCAGCTTCTGCAATACTTCATTCGCTTTATCTTCTTTCCCGTACACTCGACCTAGAACTACCGTGCTGAGTTTCAACTCGTCTAAGGAGTCCGCAGGCAAATAAGCTGTAGGTAAATTCGCTGGTTTAAAGGATTTATCCAAACTATCCTTAATGGAGCTTGGTCCAAGAATGACACCAGGCTGCAGCTTTGCAATTTGCTCTAGATCCGGCTGATGAGATGAGCCGATGCGAGGCAGGTTAACGAAAGCTTCTGGCAATTTGTTCTTCGTCGTTGGAACACCGGCTGTCTCAATTCCAAGCTCATTTAGAAGCTCAGCAATAGCTACTGATATGGTTACCGTTGATGATGGAACTTGGTTATTGAACTGTGCAATCAGTTCCGCTGCTTTTGTTTCATCTACTTCTATTTTAGAATCAGACACAGGAGCTTCCGTTGCAGCCGAGCTTGGCTGCTCTGTTGCTGTGTTTCCAGTCACCTGTTCTGGCTTATTTACATTGTTTCCGCATGCTACCGTAGTCGCTAATAATAAAGTCATAATACCAATCTTCCATCCTGCTCGTTTCACTTTATTTCCTCCTGTATGATAATGATAATTAGTATCATTATATTGATACCGTTTCTCATTATACAGCGAATGAAAATCATTTTCAATTAATATTTTCGCTAAACTTTTATTTATTTAATTGTGTGGTTATTTCCCCATCTCCCTTCAGACATCCTCTTTGATTCCCATGCTAAAGATAAAAATATCGAAAATAACCCTACGTACATTCGTCTCATCATACGCTAATCAAAATAAAAAAATGCCAAGGGCAGCTGCTCGCTCCTTGGCATCCTTTTGACTCCTAATCTCAGATCTAATTATTAATTCCCCTTAGCCTAGCTGCAACCATGCAGCTCTTCCGAACCATGCATGTCCATGTTATTGACATCCTTGCTCTATTTGATTACGCCTGCATGACAGATTGAGATGCTTTCCCATACGGCTCCGCCAAAAAATAAGTGAAATCCTCGCGTTTATTCAAAAACTGCTCATATTGCACCAAAGCGATCTCATCATCCGGGTTTGTCTCCAAGTAGATTTCCAATTCCGCAATCGTTTCCTCAATTTCAAGTAGGATGTCCCTGTGGCTATGGCTCATCTGTGTACTTAGCTGTAAAGGCTTCCTTGCTTCGTTCAACTTATATGCCTCCTGTTGCCCTATTCTATTGTTTTGCAAAATAAAGGTGTACCTGCAACAATAGGGCTTCGTTAACTAAGATATTCAGACCTTCGTAAAAAAGAACCTCAATTCTCAAAAAAAGGGATAAACCCTTTTTACTCGCTGCAAAAAAAGAAAAGCTATTTCCGTTATTATCCATCTTCCTCATGACAGATTCAATGGTACAAAATGATTAGGTTACCATTTACCTATCTCGACTATTTCCCAAGAAATGATCGAAAAACATCGATATATAAACGATTTTCTGTACTCCATTGATTCATCATTACCCCAGAAGGGTATTCAATATTATCAAACTCACTAAGGGAGTGATTCAAATGACGACAAGGCAACAAAATTTAGAGATTGAAGAAAGACATGTTGAAAAAAAATCAGATTCAAGTTTAGTGGCGTCTACATTCATCAAATATGCTGCCTACATTATTATCTTCTTCGGGGCTCTCTACTTTCTTGTTCGATATGTATTTCCAATGTTTTAAACAAAATAAAAACAGGCAGTCTTTCAGCAGATTAAGCTGCTTGAAGACTGCCTGTTTCGTATGTACGTTTTTTAAAAAAGATCATCCGCAGTTTTTGGGATCATTGTTTGATTTCCTTTTATAAAATACTCAAACTTGCCAAAATGCGCCAATGCTGCGCTGTCTGCTTCCCATACCCATTCGTCCATTTCGGTTTGACAGCGATGCGCACGAAACGCAGCAAGCTTAGCTTCTAACTGATGACGAACATCAATTTTGACAATGCCCTGCTTCGTGTAACCAAATCGTTCCGGAGCATTCATCATATCGCCGAAACTGATGAAATAGAGCGCACCCGGCTGCTTGCTACGGTGGAAAGCGGTAGTTGTTGCTTTACCAATTGCACAGTGATCAGGATGTCCGCCTAAAATTTCATGAAAAGTAAGGACTACATCCGGATTGATCTCATCCATGAGTACGCCTATTTTTGAGATGAGGCTCTCTGAATCGTAAAATTCAACCATCTTGTCACGGATATCAAAAAAAATAAGATTTTGAATGCCAAGTGCCTCGCAAGCGTTTCGCAGCTCTTTTTCCCGAATATCAGGCATAGTCTCTCGATTCACATAAGGCGGGTTTCCCATTCGACGTCCCATTTCGCCTTTTGTCGCACTTACAAGAGTAATTTCAACTCCCATGCTTGCATACTTTGCCAATGTTCCTCCGCAAATAAAAGACTCATCATCAGGATGCGCAAACACAGCTAATAGCTTTTTAACTGCTTTTTCACTCATTCCGGAAACGGCTCCTTTCCAAGCTGCAGAGCAACGTTCATTCTGCCTTTATCATCGTAACCCGCCAGTAATAGCTTCTCATCCACCGTTACTTCAAAATGGGTGAGTGCTTCTGTTCGCAGCCAGCCAAGCTCATCAAAGCGAAGAGCTATCCGGTATGAACCCTCACCAGCAATATGGGCTTCAGTGAGGCTAACCTTGAAGTTTCGGACAAAGACGAAAGAGGTCGCTTCACTATGAATATAAACTTCCTTGCCAATAAATGCTTGAAAAGCAGCGTTCAATTCTGAACTGTTTATTTTGATCATCGTCTCTTCATTCCTATTCTATAAATTTGATAGGAGTTGCCAAGTAGGAGGAGTTAATAAAAAGGAGGAGTTGCTTCATGAGACCAAAGGCCTGATGTATGAACTCCTCCCCTTATAATACAATTCCTATTATCTGCTTACGAAAAACGGCAATGTTTCGATGCCCAGCAAACGCAGATAAATGAACAATTGACCTTTGTGATGAATTTCATGATCCTTGCCATTCTCGAGCAAAACGATTCCAGCCATTTTCATGCCATGGAAGTCGATCTCTTTTTCCAATTGCTCATCCGATAAAGATTCAAGCAATGTTTTCGTTGAAGCGGTATCCGCTGCTACGATCGCTTTCAGCTCTTCAATCGTTTCAGCTTGTTTAGCTGTTGAAGGTGGCGTGAACACGCCGTTTTTTACCGTTTGTGCGAACATGTCCATTGATCCATTGATATGGAGAACAAGAGTTGACAACGACATTGCCTTTTCCCAAGGCTTATATTGGAGGTTTTCATTTTGTACAGTATCAAGCATAGCAAGCAATACTTTACGATGATTCAACCAGTTTGTAACAAATACATTCATTGTTGACATAGGATAATACTCCCCTTTTTCATTCGAAAATTAATTAACCATAGAAAAAATAGTTAATAGCCTATTCATTATACAATGGTTGTCCGACAATTGCATTTTTCCTGAATAAACTTCTATTATTAATAACTTGATCCTCCCTAGTTGGTGTTATTATTCCATCAATTCCCTTTTACATTATCACGCCCTATTCCTCAGTTTTTATCCTTATCCTTATCTTTATCCTTGTGCCTCTCTTTCTTTCTCTCTTTTTCTTTTTCTTTTTCTTTTTCCTTCTGTTTTTTTCTTTCTTCCCTTTCCTTTTTCCAATCTCGTTTCTTATCAGAATCATCATCTTTGTTCGATATATTATTTTTTTCTTTTTCCTTATCCTTCTTCTTCGGCAAAAAGTCTGGTGCCTTAGGAAACGGTATAACCGGCTCATCCTTTAATGCATCTGCGAATATAGCTTGAAAGACAACAGCCGCAGCCTTTGAGCTCGTCGACAAATAATGGCTGCTGTCGCTTTGATCGTACCCAAGCCACACCGCGCCTACAAGCTGCGGAGTGTAGCCAACGAACCAATTGTCCTTTGCGCCGTAGCCTGTCGTGCCTAGCATTTGTGTCGTTCCAGATTTCCCTGCAACTGGGCGGCCTTCAAGCATTGCAGCAGTACCCGTCCCATCCTTTATGACTCCCTCTAACATAGCTGTCATCGTTCGGGCAATTTCTGGCTCCGTTACTTTCACTCTGCCTTCACTCTGCTTGAATTCAGCCAGTACGCTGCCGTCTGCCGATTCGATGCGAGTAATGGTATGCGCATGATTACGAACACCGTCACTTGCGAATACGCCAAAAGCTTCGGCCATCTGAAGCGGCGATACACCCTCATGAAGACCGCCGAGCGCAAGCCCCAGCGAGCGATCCTCATCTGTCAGAGGAATGCCGAAACGCGCCRCCGCATCCATTCCTTTTTCAATACCCATTTCGTTAAGCAGCTTCACAGCAGGTATGTTGTAAGAGTTAATAAGCGCTTCATAAAGTGACACTCTGCCATGAAAGGAGCCGTCTGCGTTTTTTGGCTCATAGCCGTTAATATTGATCGGTTCATCAACTAGATCATCGCTTGGCTTATAGCCAAGCTCCAGCGCAGGCGTGTATACAGCGATGGGCTTGATCGTTGAGCCTGGTTGACGGCTTAGCTGCGTCGCTCGGTTAAAGCCGCGAAATGGCTGCTCTCCTCTGCCGCCAACCATCGCCCGAATTCCGCCGTCACGCGGATCAATCAGAACAGCACCGCTTTGAATGAGCTGGTCTGCAGCACTATTTGGGAATAGAGATTCCTTCGCATACACCTGTTCCGCCGACTGCTGCATTTTCGTATCCAATGCGGTATAGATTCGAAGTCCGCCCTGCAGCACTTCATTTTCCGATAACCCATATTGCGTCATCGCCTCACGAATGATCTGGTCCACATAATAAGGATAGTTGATATCATCTACTCGATTAGGCTTTGCGCTCAGTAATTTCACAGGCTCATGAATGGCCTTATTGTATATATCCTCGCTAATTAGCGCTTGATCCTTCATAAGCTGAAGAACCACATTTCTTCGATCAATCGCTTTTTCTAGATGTTTATAAGGAGTTAGGGCGGATGGCGCCTTGATTAGACCAGCTAGCAACGCTGCCTCCGCTACGCTAAGCTGATTTGGCTGCTTGCCAAAATACGTATGCGCCGCTCTATCGATTCCCCATGCTCCATCACCATAGTAGATCTGGTTGAGGTACTTCTCCATAATATCCTCTTTGCTGTAGCTTTCCTCAATCTTTTTCGCCAAAAGCAGCTCATCCCACTTCCGCGACCAGGTTCTCTCCTGCGACAAAAAGACATTTTTCGCGAGCTGCTGTGTTATCGTGCTTCCGCCCTGTACTGTCCCGCCTGATGTTATATTTGTCCAAATCGCTCGGCTAATTGCCCGCATATCCATTCCTTCGTGCTCGAAGTAACGTCTGTCCTCTACCGCAACAACGGCATCAACCATATGTTTTGGTATGTCTTCATAGGCAATCTCATCAATTTTATTGAAAGAAATACGGGTGGCTTCCGTACCGTGCTGATCATACAAAATCGTAGCTGCCGGCAGCGGCACCTCAAGCTGTCCAATATCCTGCTTGCCGATCAGGTAACGAAATGTCCCCCATCCGCCCAAAGCAACGATGATCAACAAAGCTATACTTATGATCAAAAAGTATTTAATCCTTTTCTTTTTCTTGTTCAATGTTTGAGTATTTTTCATCATTTCTCCCCCTTGCCCTTGCTTCTCTCGTTTCTACATCATTCGCAGCGGAGTAGCATTTTTAGTACGTTCGGCCCATGAAGTGCCTTTACGCACAAAAAAAGCCCGGAAACTTTGCCTGCTCCCCAGCATCTTTTAGACTTATTTTAACAATCGTAAACAAATCGCTCATATTTCGTTTAGTCGATGGCAGCATCATGCTTTCATCAAAAAAACCTCTGTGCTTTATGTCTCTCGTTTAAACGAGAGACATAAAGCACAGAGGTTTATTAAGAACTTTCCTCACACATCGTATTAAAGATCAGCGAGTACTTGATACCAGACACCTTTTTTGGAATAAAGGTTTTCTCTAACCTCAGACCAGCCGCCTAAGTAAGAAATGTCAAACAATCCTTCCGGCACCACATAACGGTCTTTCGTACCCTCAGCTACCTTCTTGTCTACGGAGCGGAATCCATGATCCACGAAAAGCCGCTGTGCCTGCTCCGTTTGCAAAAAGGCAATAAAAGCCTCGGCTACCTTGCGAACGCCATGCTTATCCGCATTTTTATCCACGATCGCTGCTGGATTCTCGATTAATATCGTGTCTTTTGGGACAACGATGTCATAATTGACGCCTTTCTTAATTCGAGCGAGCAGCTCATTCTCGTAAGTGACGATGACATCGCCTACACCATATTCGAAGGCTGCCATCGATGCGCGACCGCTCTTATCAAGCGATTCCACATTGGCATGGACTGCTTTTAGAAAATGCTTCGCATATTCGGCATCCTTTGTACCCGTCTGCTCCTCTGACTGCTTAAGGCCAGCGCCATATATGGCGTTAATGTCCCACTGAGCGCCGCCGGAAGTTTTCGGATTCGGATACAGCACCTTCACACCCTCGCGTGTTAAGTCATTCCAATCCTTAATTCCGAGCGGATTGCCGGTACGAGTCCCCAATACAACGATGGAGTTCGTGATCATGCCATTATTGCTCTGTGCCTTCCAGTCATGCGTAATGAAACCCGCCTTCGCTATTTTGTCGAGATCACCTTCCATAGCTAACACGGCAACGTCGGCTTCAAAACCTCCAGCGATCGCCCTGGCTTGCGTGCCTGAAGCCTCATACGATTCCTGAAATACGACCTTTTGCCCGGTTTCCTGCAGCCAATACTTTTGGAATGCAGGCAGCAAATCCGCGAAAGCATCCTTCACTACCGAATACGCACCGATTACAAGTGTAACATCGCCGTCCTGTACGGTAGACCCAGCCGCATGGTTACTCGTCTGCTCCTCTTTACTGCAGCCTGCCGATACGATCAGCATAACCGCAGCAAGCAGCAGCACGAGCATGCGCTGACTTGTTACCAGATTGATTTTCATATTCGCATACAACTCTTTCTACGTAGCATATTGGTTAAATATGAATAGGCATGGGGTCAACCTTCAGCTTATTTTCCGCAATCCAGCTTTCGTTGTCATTGAATAAATAAGCCCGATGGACGAGTACCCTTACCTCATCTCCGGGATGAAGCACTTCTTGCTCCAGCGAACGGTACGTAATCAGCTTCGTATCGCCAACAAGCAGCTCAACCATCCACTCGCTGCCGCGGAAATGCAGCTGTTTTACTTTACCGGCAAGCGTAGCTGAAGCCAGCTTGATCTCGCCCGGTTTGCCAATCTCAATATATTCAGGCCGGATAAGTGCTTTAGTGCCCGGACGGCTCGCTGCATCCTCAAAACCTTTAAGCTCCGCGATATTGTCTACAATAGTAGATTCGCCAATAAAGCTTGCTACAAACGGTGTCTCTGGATTTTTGTAAATGTCCCATGGGCTGCCTTTTTGCTCTAACTTGCCTTTGCTTATAATCATGATCTCATCGGCAACTTCAATCGCTTCCTCTTGATCATGCGTAACGAAAATCGATGTGATGCCGACACGCTCAATCATTTCTTTAAGCCATGTGCGAAGCTCGGTCCGGATCTTCGCATCGATAGCAGCAAACGGCTCATCGAGGAGCAGCAGCTGCGGCTCAGGCGCGAGCGCTCTAGCGAAAGCAACACGTTGGCGTTGGCCTCCTGACAGCTGATGGGCGTAACGATGCTCGAAACCTTTTAGCCCCGTAAGCTCTACCAAGTACATAACGCGCTCGCGAATTTGCTCCTTCGATTGCTTCTTCACCTTTAAGCCAAATGCGATATTGTCATATACGGTCATATGCTTGAAGAGCGCATAGTTTTGAAATACGAAACCGATGCCGCGCTCCTGCGGCGGAAGATCATTCACACGTTTGCCGTGGAACAGAATATCGCCTGAGGAAGGAGACTCGAGCCCCGCCAGCATTCGAAGTATGGACGTTTTACCACCGCCGCTCGGTCCGAGCAAGCCGATCAGATGACCTTTTTCGATTTCAAAGCTTACATCCTTCACTGCATGAAAATCGCCAAAGTTTTTATTCAAGTTCCGTACTTCAATATGCATGGCTTAATGCACTTCCTTTCGTTTTTTCGCCCATTCCATTAGCAGCAGCAGTCCAACTGAAAATGCCGCAAGAACTAGAGCCACGCCATTGGCGGCAACAACGTTAAAATTTTCAACATCTTGATAAACGAGTGTAGTGGCTGTTTGTGTTTTATTCATAATATTGCCGGAGACGACGAGTACAGCTCCGAATTCTCCCAGTGACCGTGCAACAGTCAATACTACGCCGTAGATAACACCCCACCGAATCGATGGCCAAGTTACTTTCCAGAACGTGTACCAGGAATAAGCGCCGAGCGTTGATGCCGCTTCCTCCTGCTGTGCTCCAATCTCCTGCAGCACGGGCATAACCTCGCGTACCATTAGCGGGAATGTGACGAACAATGTCGCTAAGATCATCCCTGGCAGCGCATAGACGATTTTGAAGCCCGCATCCTCAAACAATGCACCGATAATTGTATTAGGTCCCAAAATAAGAACGATCATCAAACCGCCGATAACTGGTGATACCGCAAAGGGCAAATCGACTAAGCTGTTAAGCAGCCGCTTCATCCTTTTCCCAATCCATTCGGCCCGGACGAGATACATTGCTAGCATAATGCCAAACAACGTATTTAAGGCTGTAACGACAACAACGATAATTCCCGTCATCATAAGAGCATGCAGCGACTGCGGCCTAGTAATGCCTTCTATAAAGCCGCTCCAGCCATCTGCCCAAGAGCCTGTAAAGATTTTGATCAATGGCGCGATGAGCAGCAATCCAAAAATAATATAAGTTAATGTAATCCACAATCTTCTCATCATAGGTCGCCCCTCCTGCCTTGAATGAGGTTGACCGTCCATAAGATGAGGAAGGATAGCGTGAGCAGCAGCACCGATACAGCGGCGGCTCCCTGCGGATTACTGCTTTCAATTTCTCCAAAAATATAAACGGAGGCAATTAACGTCTTGCCTGGAATATTGCCTGCAACGAGCACAACTGCGCCAAACTCCGCAATTCCGCGGGAGAAAGCCAGCATAGCGCCGCTCAAAATTCCTGGCAGCATCGTAGGAAAAATAACGCTAAAAAACGTTTTCGCGCGCGTTGCGCCTAGCGTATAGGCTGCTTCTTCCTCTGATTTATCCATTTCCTCAAGTAAAGGCTGAATGGCACGAATAACAAAAGGAAAGGTAACGAACAGCATAGCGACAACAATTGCCGGCTCATGGAACACGATTTCGATGCCAATCTTTTGGGCTAGGCCGCCTACTAAACTATTAGGCCCTAGCAGAAGCAAGATCATAAGTCCGCCTACTGCTGTAGGTAATGCAAACGGCAAGTCAACTAGACTGTTGAGCAAACGACGTCCGGGAAAACGGTAACGAATAAGCACCCATCCGATCATCGTCCCCAAAAACATATTGAGTATCGTTGCGATAACAGCCAACTTTACTGTAAGCAGCACCGCTTTCCAAGCCAGTGGATCGGATACGCTTTCCCAGAAAGGGGTCCATCCAAGCGAAAATGATTGCGTGTAAATGCCAACGATTGGTAAAATAATTAAGATGACAAAATAAAGCATTATGGTGCTTCGAAAACCAAAACTCCACCCTTTACCACGAAACAAAGCATTCACTGTGACTTTACCTCCAGACCATCGGCTCGTGCCGTAGGTGTAACAAAACAATTAAAAACATAATTCCTATTAAGATACTAGGTATTGATAATGTAGCATCCAAACTGGGATTAAGTCAATAATAAATTTGGAAATTCTTATTGCTTTTATAGCTTTTTCTTATGATTGTTTATTATACAAGCCTCTGAGTACAAAGAAGAGGAGTATCAGCCTAAGCCGATACTCCTCTTCTTCTTATTCGCCTTCAATATAATAGACCTTTTCTCCTTCAGAGAGGATCGCTTGTCCTTGTGTCAGATCGGTTACCCAAGCGATAAAAGTATCTGCTTCAGGCTCTTCCGGCAGGCAGCGCACGTTGACTCGATCGGTGAAATCCGTCCCGCCAACGCGTGTTCCCTTCGTATGAAGCTCATTTTCCAGCTTGCCATACCAAGTGTAGTCCACATCAACAAATACTTCGCGGTGAAGCACATTGACGATTTCATCTGCTGCTTCAATGCCAGCTACAGCACCATCCGTATAAGCTCTAACGAGTCCGCCTGCTCCGAGCATAATGCCTCCAAAATATCGCGTCACAACGACAGCTACATTTTTAAGCCCCTTATGCTTGATAACCTCGAGAATCGGCTTGCCCGCTGTACCGCTTGGCTCACCATCATCCGATGCCTTCTGAAACTGGTCTCGCTCACCCACCATATAAGCCGAGCAGTTATGGGTCGCCTGCTTATGCAGCTGCTTAATCTCATTGATGAATGCAACGGCTTCCTCTTCGGTTTCCACTGGCTTCGCATACCCGATGAAACGCGACTTTTTGATGACGATCTCTGCGCTAGCCTGCGACCTGACTGTTCTATACTTCTCAAGCATAGGCTATGACTCCCGTATACCGTTCAAGCCGGTTGATTACAGCCTTGCTTCCAGCTCGGCTTTTTCTTTCTCGAAGCCCGGTTTGCCAAGCAAAGCGAACATGTTCTTTTTGTATGCTTCAACACCCGGTTGGTCAAATGGATTAACACCCATCAGGTAACCGCTGATTCCGCATGCTTTTTCGAAGAAATACACAAGATAGCCGAATGTGTATGGCGTCATGTCTTTGATGTTGACGATAAAGTTCGGAACTTGTCCATCCGTATGAGCAAGAAGCGTTCCTTCAAAAGCCTTCTTATTAACGAAATCCATTGTTTTTCCAGTCAAGAAGTTGAGGCCATCAAGATCCGCTGCATCGTGTTCGATAGCGATATGCTCAGACACTTCTTGAACTTGAATAACAGTTTCAAAAATATTGCGGTTACCCTCTTGGATAAACTGGCCCATCGAGTGCAGGTCTGTTGAGAAATCTACAGCTGCTGGGAAGATTCCTTTGAAGTCTTTGCCTTCGCTTTCGCCAAACAGCTGTTTCCACCACTCGGAAACGAAGTGAAGCGATGGCTCGTAGTTAACGAGAATTTCAGTCACTTTACCTTTGCGGTACAGCGCGTTGCGTGCTGCTGCATATTGGTAAGCTTCGTTTTCTGCAAGATTAGGGTTGCTGTATTCTTTGGATGCGTCTGCTGCACCTTGCATAATGGATTCGATATTGATGCCTGCAGCTGCAATTGGCAGCAAGCCTACTGCTGTAAGCACGGAGTAGCGACCGCCAACATCGTCAGGAATAATAAACGATTCATAACCTTCCTCAGAGGAAAGCTTCTTCAGTGCGCCCTTCTCGCTGTCTGTCGTTGCGTAAATGCGTTTGCGCGCTTCTTCTTTGCCGTATTGTTTCTCAAGTGCAGCACGGAATACGCGGAATGCAATCGCAGGCTCAGTTGTCGTGCCTGACTTCGAAATTACATTAATCGACCAGTCGCGGCCTTCAACCAATTGCAAAAGGTGAGTCACATAAGTCGAGCTAATGTTGTTGCCGGCAAACAAAACTTGCGGTGTTTTACGTTGTTCTTTTGGCAAAATATTGTAGAACGAGTGCGACAGCGCCTCAATAGCTGCACGTGCACCAAGGTAAGATCCACCGATACCGATAACGATTAGAACTTCGGAATCCGATTTGATCTTCTCAGCAGCCTTTTGAATGCGAGCGAACTCTTCTTTATCGTAGTTAGTCGGAAGATCGATCCAACCAAGGTAATCTGATCCTGTACCTGTTCCGTTATGTAATTGCTCGTGTGCGAGACGAACGGATTCTGTCAAATAATCGATTTCATGCTGGCCAACGAATGCTAAAGCCTTGCTGTAGTCAAACTGAACTGTTTTGCTCATGTAAATGGAAACCTCCTAGAATGTTGTAAACCAATGTGGCTTCTACACCTGAAAATGCTTTTCAACTTAGCATCTACAATATCGGATTTGCCTTATAAAAACAAGCAACAAACGATGAAAAATTAATGAAGTGTCTGTATAATTAAACAAAAATCGATTCAAAGTGGAGGATATGATTATGAAGAAGATCGGATTTATCGGGTTAGGCGTAATGGGAATGGGAATGGCTGCTAATTTATTGCGCAAAGGATTTGAAGTTGTCGTTTATAATCGAACTCCTGGCAAAGCAGAGTCCTTGCTCGCCTTAGGTGCCTCCGAGCTTGAATCACCGGCTGACGTTGCGCGTGCTGCACAAATCGTCATTACAATGATTAGTAATGATGCTGCAATCCGTGAAGTTTACTTTGGCGAAAACGGTATTTTTGCAGGTGCTCGCGCAGGCATTACGCTAATTGACAGCAGCACGATATCTCCAACGCTTGCTAAGGAGCTTGCCGCAGCGGCGGATACTATTGGATCAGTATTCCTAGATGCGCCGGTTACAGGCAGCAAGCCAGCCGCTGAAGGCGGTACACTCGTATTTATGGCTGGCGGCGATGCAGGCAAGATTGAAGAAGTCCAAGACGTTTTGCTCGCTATGGGACGTAAAGTCATTCCAATGGGCCCAAGCGGCAGCGGCTCCATTGCCAAGCTCGCCCACAATACGATTGTTGGCATCAACGTTGTGGCACTTGCAGAAGGCATGGCGATAGCAGCAAGCGGTGGCATTGACGGCAGCTCGTTCGTCGAGCTCGTTCAATCTGGCGGTGCAGCAAGCAGGGCAGCTGAAATGAAGGGACCAAAGCTGCTTGAAGGCAATTACGACGTTCAATTTTCGCTCGAGCTGATGTTAAAGGATTTAAGGTTATCCTCTGCCCTCTCGGACAGTCTGCATGTGCCGACTCCTCTGCTGGAAGCAACGAAGAGCCTATTCCAAATTGGTGATGCAATGGGACTAAGCCAGCTTGATATGTCGAGCGTAGGCCAAGCTTACGAGCAATGGATCGGCCGCAAGCTTAGCGGACTGGATTAATTTAAAAAGGGGTTGTCCGCGTGTATGAATCACTGTGGACAACCCCTTTTTCATTGAAATACTGCTTAATAATATGGCGAGATCATTAAGTAAACAATTACGCCAGTAAGACTTACATACAGCCAAATCGGCATCGTCCATCTAGCAATTTTTCGATGCTTCTCCACTTTCATCTGCAGCCCGCGTACAACCGATATTAGGGCTAGAGGAACGACAACAATCGCTAGCAGGATGTGTGTAATGAGGATGAAGAAATAAATCGAGCGAAGAATGCCTTCTCCTCCGTATTTCGTTGATTCCGTTAGATAATGATACGCTACATAGGAAATTAGGAACAACGTTGTGGAGACAAATGCAGCGCTGATGAACGCACGGTGCATCCGAACATTTTTTTTCATAATCGCCGTTAGCGCTATGCAGAGTGCAATAAAAGTAAAGCAGTTAAAAATCGCATTCAGCAATGGCAAAATCGTTACGTCAAAGTGAATTTCTCCCTCGTACGCCGGCAGAAAAAACAAAACAGCTATCAGCCCGACAAGGACGATGGTTAAGATCGATATGAGCGGTGTATAGTTTCTTTCTTTCATCCAAAAAATCCTCCAGTCATGGAATACGGTGCATATAAATTAACTTTATCCGATTCTACACCTCAAAACAATTCGCTTTGAACAAGTTTTGTCACGAAATAACGAATATTATAAGTCAATGCTGCGAACGAACAAAAAAAGGGCTTCTTCGCCGAAGCGAAGAAGCCCTTTTTTCAATATTTAGTGCTTACTCGTAAATATACGAGCAGCAATAGTCCGAAACTTCAGCAACCTGAAGCTTGAATTTTGTGTTCGCAGGCACAGTGAATTCGCCTTCGCCTTGAATGTGCAGCCACTCGGTTTCACCAGGCAGAAGCACCTTCAAATCGCCAGCCAAAATTTCCATGATTTCAACGCAGTCTGTTCCAAACTCATAGTCACCCGGCAGCATGATGCCGAGTGTTTTTTTGGTGCCGTCAGCGAACAATACAGCACGGCTTGTTACTTTACCGTCGAAGTAAACATTTGCCTTCTTGACGATCGATACATTTTCGAATTGAGACATCGTAGACGTAATCTCCCTTATATATCGGATGCTAAAGCTTTGATGATCTGTTGAACAAGCTATTACAGCAATGCTTTCACTTTGCTAACAACGTTTTCGACCGTAAAGCCATACTCTTTGATTACGCGATCGCCAGGTGCTGATGCGCCGAAACGGTCGATAGCAAGAATATCGCCTTGATCTCCTGTGTAACGCTCCCAGCCAAATGGATGAGCCATTTCAATCGCAAGGCGGGCTTTAACTTCAGGAAGAATGACGGAATTTTTGTATTCCTTCGATTGCTTCTCGAACAAATCCCAGCTTGGCATGCTGACAACACGTACTTGAATGCCCTCTTCTGCAAGAGCTTTTTGAGCTGCTACAGCAAGTTGAACCTCGGAGCCCGTTGCAAGAATTTGTGCTTGCGGCTTGCCATCTGCTGCATCAGATACAACGTATGCGCCGCGGCGCAGGTTCTCATGAACACCGTTCACTGTGCCTTCAAGAATCGGCAAGTTTTGGCGAGTAAGCACAAGCGCTACCGGGTTGCCAGTGTTCTCTACAGCATAAGCCCATGCTGCGGAAGTCTCGTTGCCATCAGCTGGACGGATAACCGTTAGATCAGGAATAATGCGGATCGAAGCAAGCTGTTCAATCGGCTCATGTGTAGGACCGTCTTCGCCAACTGCGATACTGTCATGCGTCAATACATAAACAACAGGCAGCTTCATCAATGCAGCAAGACGAACAGCAGGACGAAGGTAATCTGTGAATACGAAGAACGTACCGCCGAATACTTTCAAACCACTGTGAAGAGCAATACCGTTCATGGCAGCAGCCATACCGAATTCACGTACGCCATAATAAAGATTGCGGCCATCGTAGCTGCCTGGTTTGAATTGTGTCAAACCTTTCAGATGAGTCATTGTCGAGCTCTCAAGGTCAGCAGATCCTCCGAAAATAGTCGGAACGTTTTTCGCAAGACCGTTAAGTGCATTTCCTGAAGCTACACGAGTTGAAACCGCGTTGTCCGCAGTTGTGTATGCTGGAAGGTCAGCGTCCCAGCCCTCAGGCATTGCGCCAGAGATAGCAAGCTCGAACTGAGCTGCAAGCTCAGGGAAAGCTTCTTTATAAGCTGCGAGGCTTGCATCCCACTGTGCATTTGCTTGCTCGCCGCTGCTTTTCACATCTGCAAAGTGAGCGCGAACTTCGTCAGGCACGTGGAACTGAAGCTCTTCAGACCAACCGTAAGCTTGTTTCGTCAATTTTGTCTCATCAGCACCAAGCGGTGATCCATGAGGACCAGCATGTCCGCCTTTGCCGCCTTTGTTCGGGCTGCCGTAGCCGATTACTGTTTTTACTTCGATTAAAGTTGGTTTGGATAGATCTGCTTGCGCCTCAGCAACGGCTTTGGACAAAGCATCTAGATCGTTTCCATCTTCTACGCGAAGCACTTGCCAGCCGTAGCCTTCAAAACGTTTTTGAACGCTCTCGGAATAAGAAAGGCTCAATTCGCCATCAAGCGAAATATCGTTGGAATCATATAGAACGACCAATTTGCCGAGCTGCAGGTGGCCTGCGAAGGATGCAGCTTCATGAGAGACACCTTCCATCAAGTCGCCGTCGCCGCAAATGGAGTAGGTGAAGTGGTTAATAAGCTCGTGGCCTTCTTTATTGTAAGTAGCGCCCAGCTGTGCTTCCGCAATTGCCATGCCAACCGCCATAGCGATACCTTGTCCAAGTGGACCCGTTGTTGCATCAACGCCAGCCGTGTGGCCAAACTCAGGGTGTCCTGGTGTTAGGGAGCCCCATTGACGGAAGTTTTTCAATTCTTCCATAGGCACATCATAGCCGGAGAGGTGAAGCAAGCTGTAAAGCAGCATAGAGCCATGACCCGCAGACAAAACAAAACGATCACGGTTTACCCAAGTAGGGTTCGATGGATTATGCTTCATATTTTTTGCAAATAATTGATAGCCCATTGGAGCAGCGCCCATTGGCATACCAGGGTGACCTGATTTCGCTTTCTCGATGGAATCGATCGCAAGTGTACGGATCGTATCGATAGAAAGCTGTTCAACCGACTTTTGTGTGACTGACATTACAATTTCCTCCTATGGTCTAAGCTTGTCTAATTTCATCTCGTTATATGGTTTCTAAAAACAACGATACAGCGTCATACCAGTACGCAATAACTTTGAATATTGTATCACTCTGCATGCTCGTTTTCCATCAAAAAAAATAGATAATTCGCATAAAAATACAGTTAGTTGAATACAACAGTTTTATTATTATGCACGATTACACGATCTTCAATATGCCATTTCACAGCTCTTGCGAGAACGACCCGTTCAATTGTCCGACCGATTCTTTTCAAATCATCGACGTTGTCACGGTGGCTGACGCGTTGAACATCCTGCTCGATAATCGGCCCGCCGTCTAATTCTTCTGTTACATAATGCGCTGTCGCGCCGATAATTTTTACGCCGCGTGTATATGCCTGCGCATAAGGCTTGCCCCCAACGAAAGCGGGTAGGAATGAGTGGTGAATATTAATGATCCGATTTGGAAATTGTTCAATGAACTTAGGCGAAATGATTTGCATGTAACGCGCCAATACAATGATATCCGCTTTATCTGCAACAACTTCCATTTGCTTGCGCTCGGCTTCTTCTTTTGTAGTCGCTGTAACTGGGATATGGTAATACGGAATGCCAAAGGATTCGACCAGTTCGCGCATATCAGGGTGGTTGCTTATAACCATTGAAATGTCGGCATCAAGATCCCCTGCCTTCCACTGCCAAAGCAGCTCTAGCAAGCAGTGATCCTCTTTCGAAACGAACACAGCAAGACGTTTCTTGCGGCTGGCACGGAATGTATGCCATTTCATATCAAATCGATCGGCTACTCTGGTGAAGTCCTCCATAAGAAGTGGAAGCTCCTTGTCCAGATCAACTAGATCAAATTCAAAACGGATGAAAAACATTCCGCCTTCCGGGTCCATCGTATATTGATCCGATTGAACGATGTTAGCCCCGTGCTCATATAAGAAATGAGAAACAGCAGCTACGATGCCCGGGCGGTCCGGACAAGAAATAAGCATGCGCGCACGCCCGCTCTTTCCACCTGCTTCAACGGTTATTTCAGATGGGGTGGATGGTGATGACATGGACTTCAAACTTCCTTTCGCAATGATCTATATGAATTAATGTTAACTTTAATTAAAGTCTAGCAAGCAGCTCTTTGCCGCCAAACCAAGCCGTAATACGCTGATTGATTTGTTCTTCTGTTAGTCCTGCCGGCAATGCTTCGCCTGCCATTACAAGATCGTACAGACGCTCCATCGGCTCGCGCGGATCTGCTTTTTTTGCTTTTGCGTCATTTTTTAGCAAATCCCAAGTAGAGAGTACAAAACCTCTGGAATCAATTTCTTGCTTGCCGAAGAAATGATGCAGGCGCTCCACATCTTCAAAGAAGCTTTCACCTAAGCGAGCTCTGCCATTGCCGCTCAGCAAAGCGATCTCCGCTTCATACATCGGACGTTCAGTCTTGTCTTCCTTGCCAATCCAAGGCGTTTCCAGTATAAATGGACGCCCCTTAAGGCCCTCATGTTCAACGATTCTTTGAATGGCATCGTGACCAAGCCAGCCTGCGCCAACTGGAGCATGTCTGTCTTTACCAGCACCGCGTGAGTTCTWGCTATCGTTCACGTGAACAACGGCAACGCGGTTTAATCCAACAACACGATCGAACTGCTCAAGAACGCCGTCCAGATCATGAACAAGGTCGTAACCAGCATCATGCATGTGGCAAGTATCCATACATACAGTTAACCGTTCGTTATCCTGAACTTTGTCAATAATCGCCGCAAGCTCTTCGAAGCTGCGGCCAATTTCTGTGCCTTTGCCTGCCATCGTCTCTAGGGCGATGTTAACATTCGTTTCTTTTGTGCCTGCAAGCACTTCATTCAAGCCTTCAGCTATACGAGCGATGCCATATTCTGCATCCTTGTCCGTATAGGCACCTGGATGAAGAACAATATTACGTACACCGATGTAATCGGTACGGCGAATTTCTTCTTGTAAAAAAGAAACCGCAAGCTCGTACGTAGAATCCTTATATGAGCCAAGATTCACAATATAAGGCGCGTGAACCACGATCTCATTAATACCGGATTGCTCCATAAGCGCTTTTCCTTCTTCAATATATAACGAATCGATCGGCTTCCTTCTTGTATTTTGAGGTGCGCCGGTGTAGATCATAAATGTACTTGAGCCATACGATACTGCTTCTTGTGCTGCAGTGAGCAGCCCCTTGTCCGAAAATGATACATGGGAACCTATTTTCAACATAAATATTACGCCCCTTTCGGTTGATCAAACCTTATTTTACAAGGAATGTCGAAATAAATCTAGGAATACGGTATAATTCATTATTGAGGTGAAAGACACGTATGAAAGTTGCCCCCGACTGGTTTATGTATTTTATCGTTTTTTGGGCGGTCGTCATGGTTGCGGCTATGTCGATTGGCGGATTTTTCATGTTTCGAAAATTTCTCAAGGTGCTTCCGATGCGAGACGGCAAGTCTAAGCTCGATTGGCAAAACTACTGGGTAGATCGCAGTCGCAGCATGTGGAATGATGATTCCAAAAGTTTGCTGGACGAGCTTGTTTCCCCAGTGCCAAGCGCTTTTCGTGATATAGCTAAACATTCTATCGCAGCCAAGATTGGTCAAGTGGCGATTGAACATGGCGCATCATCCGTTACGCGCGAGCATTGTATCGAAGGTTACATACGAGCAACTCCTAAACGTGATTACCGTAGTCTTGTTACTTTTCTTGACCGTCAAGGAATCGACTATACTCCCTATAAGCATCTACTTAATAAATAAGTTTAAGCCGCATCAGTGCGGCTTAAACTTATTTATATTTAATCATCAATTAATGCCCCCCTTAAATACATGCTTCATACTCGTATTTTATGGTTATATATAAAAATGTAACCTAATACTCATCTATTTCGTTATTAATTACAGGAGGTGGTTCTCATGATGAACTCATCGAAGCGAAGAAGAAACAAAAAAGCAGCTACAGCAGGAGCCGTTCTTCTCGCTGTTATGCTCGCAACATCCGCATGTGGCGGTGGCAATACTAATGCAGGAAACGAACAGCAAGGCAGTCCAACCGACGGACCAGTTATTACTCAGTTGCCAGAAGATAATGGTGTCATTGATCCTGATCTTTCTTCACCGGAACCGACAGATACTGCAACAAACAATAACGGTACGATCGAGGATCCAGCAGCGCCAAACAAAGTGAATGAAGGTATTTATAGCGGTCTAAGCGACTCGCACTCTATAGAAATAGAAACAGCTGCCGGTGCAATTGCACTTCAAGTAACAGATGACCAAAAAAGCACGTTAGAAGCATTACCGGACGATGCTAAAGTGAAATTTGAGTATTCGGAAAAAGCCATTGAAGGTGAAGCGACCCTCAAACAAAATTGGTTAGTTAAAATTGAAGAAATAAAGTAATCAATGAACTGAAGTAATGGGTGAATTGAAGGAGCGAACGAGGATGCGGGTTGCAATAGCTGGAGGAACTGGGTTTATCGGAAGTGCGCTTACCAAGGCTTTGCTTGAGAGAAATGATGAGGTATGGATTATTTCCAGAACTAGTTCTAAAAATCAATCCAATCGCACTGGGTTTAACCAATTAACTTGGGATGAACTCGAAGTTGCTCCTGCTTTGCTGGAAGGCATAGATGCCATAGTCAATCTCACAGGTGAATCCATTAATCAAAGATGGAATCAAGCTGCCAAGAAGCGTGTCATGGACTCAAGACTAACAGCAGCCGCCCGCATCTCAAAGCTTGTACAATCGCTCGAGCACAAGCCGCCGCTTGTCATTAATGCATCCGGCATTTCTGCGTATGGCATATCAGCAGACGGTATTTTTGATGAATCAAGCCCGACTAAAGTTACCGATTTTTTATCCGAAGTCGTTCAGAAATGGGAACAGGCCGCAGACAGCATACCAGCTGAGCGGCTTGTTAAGCTTCGTGTGGGCGTTGTTCTAGACAAAAAGGAAGGCGCTTTTCC
>NZ_JBFTSN010000003.1:0-69988 GCF_056400045.1 Paenibacillus sp. 01L418 | reverse complement strand
GCAGTATACAAGCGGAGTGTAATTGCAGCGCAGGTAAGAGCATAGTTTCTTGCCATCCAGCGTCCATGCTCAGCCTTATTCCGGTGGACGATAATGCTTTTTAACGCGCGATAAAGGGAATACAGCCATAAAATAGATAAGGTGCCGAAGCCAACCTTTGCGATCAGCCCGCCGTTTGCGTAAAAAGCGAGATACAGGCCAGTGATGCCGCCAATTCCAATCATTGCAGCATAAATATAGCCGATCGTGCGGTGTGCTTTTGGCGAGCGATGCCGAAACCGCTTGATGAATTGAAACCAGCCGATTGCAATCGCTATTCCAGCAGAAACGGCATGGCCCCATAAAACGCTGTACCATAGGTCAGGCATGCTTCCTTTTTCTGTGACAAAGCCCTGCTCCTTAATGCCGTCAAGTGATCCGTACAAAAGCAAGGCGTAGGCCCCAACCGCTAACGCCAAAAAAGCCAATATTCCAAGTGACCACGAACGACCGGCACTTCCTCGTACACGCATCAGTTTACCTCCGAATTTCATCGTTATTTACTGTTAATGAAAATGTATCATTTAAGCTTATTCCGCCTCAAGCGGCTGGCGACGGAGCTACGACTACGTCTTAAGTCTAATAGGTCGATCCGCAGATAAAGACCCAATTGCCTCAATTCCGACGGAGATCATGTTAACTTATAAATAGATTTTTAGATTTTTATCTTAAATTTTAATTTGGCGGTATTTGAGTTATTATAGTGTTTGTCTGATTTTATGAAGTTAAAGTATATTAAGATTCTCCATCAACAAAAACTGTGTGTTGCGTGTGGTGGTTATGTACCTATAAGGGTGAATTAGACAAGAGGAGGAATATAGCAATGACTATCTTAAATTTAACGGACAACACCTACGATAAGTTGGTTTCTGAACAGGATGCCGTCTTGGTGGAATTTTGGGCGGAATGGTGTACGCTCTGTAAACAAATGAAGCCGATTCTAGAGGAAATCGACCTAGCTTATGCAGGAAAAGTAACGGTGGCCATGGTGGATGCAGCGACGGAAACGAAAGTGACAGAGCAAATGGGAGTCATGAGTTTACCAGCTTTGTTTATTTACAAAAAGGGTGAGCTAGTCGGGAAAGTAACAGGATTTGTACCGAAAGAAACGTTAACGGGCGCTATCAATCAACTCATCCCATAGTGGATTTAAATCAAATCAAGTTACTGCTGATCTAAAGTCAGCAGTTTTTTTATGGAAATAGTTGTTGACAATATAGGGTAGGGGGGTATACTATACGAATGTAAATCAAATCAAGGAGGAATACGATATGTCAGGAAATTCAAATGCTATGGCTAATGTGAATCCGCTAAGATGGAAGGCATTGTTCTTGCTATGCTTGGCTCAGTTCATCGTTATCATGGATACATCTATCATCGGGGTTGCTCTTCCAGCTGTTAAAGAAGCACTTGGTTACTCGCAAAACAACCTGCAATGGGTATTTAATGCGTATGTCATTTTCTTTGGGGGATTATTGCTGCTAGGAGGCCGACTTTCCGATCTATTCGGTCAACGCAAGATGTTTATGCTTGGGTTTATAATCTTGTCACTTGCTTCGCTGTTAGCCGGATTAGCTTGGTCCCAGGAGTCGATGAATATTGGCCGCGCCATTCAGGGATTTGGATCTGCGCTAATCGCTCCAGCTGCATTGACCATCATCATGCAACTTTTTGTCGCTAACCCTAAGGAGTTAAACAAAGCTTTCGGCTTCTGGGGAGCATCCGCAGCAGCAGGCGGAACCGCCGGGGTTTTCCTTGGAGGAGTCATCACGGAATGGCTCAGTTGGAATTGGACATTCCTGATCAACATCCCCGTTGGCTTGTTCGCTATTTTGTACAGTCTGTATGTCCTTCCAAAAGGAACAAAAAGCAAGGGCAGCATCGATATCTTAGGATCACTGACGGTCACAGCTGCGTTGGTGCTGGCGGTATATGCGATCGTCACTTCGGAGCATAACGGATGGGGGGCGCAAACATTTGGTCTATTGGCCATTGCTGCTGTACTGTTCATTCTGTTTCTGATCGTGCAAGCGAAGAAAAAAGACCCGCTCGTACCTCTACGGATATTTAGAGCTCCAAATCTACTTGCGAGCAATATCATTTTGGCAACTCTTTCAGGTGCTTGGATTCCGCTTTGGTTTTTCTTAAATCTGTATCTTCAACAGGTTTTGAACTATTCGGCATTCATGGGCGGGGTTGCTCTGGTGCCGATGACGATCCTCATCATGATCTTGATGGTCGCAGTCATGGGAAGGCTTGTCGGCAAGTTCGGCATCAAAGGAAATCTCGTCATTGGCATGCTTATATTAGCAGGATCACTGTTGCTGTTCGCTGGGAATACGCCAGAGGATGGAAACTTCGTTACCAACGTACTATGGGCTTCTCTACTCGGGGCACTTGGCATGTCAATGGCTTATATCCCGGCAACGATTTCCTCCTTGTCAGGGGCAAGACCGGAAGAATCCGGTTTGGCGTCGGGCTTATCCAATATGAGCTATCAGATTGGTTCAGCCATTGGATTAGCTGTCATGGTTGCTGTATCTTCTTCCTGGACAAAAGGGGAGCTGGATAAAGGGATCGATCAAATTGCAGCATTAAATACGGGTTTTCACTCCGCATTCGTTGGAGCAGCTATCATAGCTATCGTGGGTGCGCTTATCGCGTTGATTTTTATTCGTAAAGGGAAAACGCCAGAGAATTGAAAATGAGATAGCATAATAATCAGTCGTGTTATTCACGGCTGATTTGCTGCTTTATCAGAACTTTGCATCGGATAGGGTTAGGGGGTATAATAGGGCTTAAGGGGAGGGGATAAGCCATGGAAAATGAATTAACGGTTGCATCCGCTGGACATGAAAATCATCACCACCATCAACATAGCCATCACTCCGAGAAGACCAAGATAAACCTGACCAGTCGCCTGAACCGAATTGAAGGGCAAATTCGAGGGATCAAAGGGTTAATCGAAAAAGATACGTACTGCGATGACGTGCTCAATCAGATCGCGTCGGTTCAATCGGCTCTAAACGGCGTCGGAAAATTACTTCTCGAGAACCATATGAAAAGCTGTGTCGTTGAAAAAATTCAATCGGGTGAACATGGAGTCATTGAWGAGTTGTTGACGACAATAAATAAACTAATGAAATGATAATCGGAGCAAATGTGCTTGTGTACATTTGCTTTTAAATTTTATTCATCAACTTCGCTTGACAAATATAGGGTACGGGGGTATTCTATACTTATCGTTACCATTAATTACAAAGGTTGTGTTGGAGCTTGACTCTTCGTATATTAGCCTTAGCATCTCCACTCTCATAAGGTGCGGAAGAAGTGGGTTTGCCATTCGAACTTTGGCTGGATGAAGCGTTCACCGGCTTGGAACTGTCGATTCTAATAAAATCGGATATGCAGGCTGCACCCTTGGAGCAAGTGACCCGTTTGCGAAAGGAAAGTGTGACTAAGCTTGTCGGTTGAATCAACTTCAAGGAAGTCATCAATAATTTATTATTTTGTCGTTAATATACTATAGGGGAGTATTGTATATTAACAAAACAAGTGAGACGGAGGAATTAATAATGAAAAACGTTATGTTAAATGTAGAAGGAATGACTTGTGGCAGTTGTGTTCGTAGGATTGAAGGTGCAGTCGAAACTCTCGGTGCCAAAGCGACTGTTGATCGAGCCGCAGGCCTGGTTGAATTGGTGTATGACGACAGTGAAGTCTCATTGGATGCCATTGTCGAAACGATTGAGAAACAGGGTTACGATGTCGTGAAATAAAAAAGTCACATAGTTAAGATGGTAATACGACAGAAGAATAGGTGATGATCATGAGCAGTTCTAATCAAGCAGTATCTAATCAACAAGCCACACTACAGATCACTGGCATGACTTGCGCAGCATGTGCGAGCCGTATAGAGAAAGGCCTGAATAAGCTGGAAGGCGTTGCACAAGCAAACGTGAACTTCGCCATGGAGCAAGCATCCGTCAACTTTGACCCTACTCAAGTGAACATGTCCCAATTGGAGCAGAAAATTCAAGCCCTGGGATACGGTACGGTGAAGGAGTCCATTGACTTCGATATTGTAGGCATGACCTGCGCAGCATGCGCCACGCGCATCGAGAAGGGCCTTAACAAAATGAGCGGCGTAAAAGCGACGGTAAACTTAGCTTTGGAGACGGCGCATGTGGAATTTATTCCATCCATGACAAGTGCTGCAGATATGATCAAGAAAGTTGAACAGATCGGCTATAAAGCTAAACCAAAGAGCGAGYAGACGAATGAAAGCGATCATAAGAAAAAAGAAGTCCGCAGCCTGCAGATCCGGTTGATTGTATCAGCTATTCTCTCTTTGCCGCTTCTCTGGGCAATGGTTGGGCATTTCTCCTTTACGTCATGGATATGGGTGCCTGAGATTTTCATGAATCCATGGTTCCAATTGATATTGGCTACCCCGGTACAATTCATTATTGGCAGCCGTTTCTATGTCGGAGCCTATAAGGCGCTGCGCAATGGCAGTGCGAATATGGATGTATTGGTAGCGCTCGGCACATCTGCCGCCTACTTCTATAGTGTTTACTTAACCATCGAATCAATAAATGCATCCGCACATCATCAGGTTGAGATGTATTATGRGACGAGTGCCGTGCTGATTACGTTAATCTTGCTGGGTAAATTATTTGAAACGCTGGCGAAAGGCCGATCTTCCGAAGCGATTAAAGCATTGATGGGTTTACAAGCCAAGTCGGCTATCGTCATACGGGATGGTCAGGAAGTTAGTATTCCAATAGAAGAGGTAGTAACTGGAGATGTATTCCTAGTTAAACCCGGCGAGAAAGTGCCAGTCGATGGTGTAGTGCTTGAAGGGTTATCGGCAGTTGATGAATCGATGTTAACCGGTGAAAGTATCCCGGTAGATAAGCAGACAGGAGATCAAGTCATTGGAGCAACGCTGAACAAAAATGGCGTGCTTAAAGTTAGAGCGACTAAAGTCGGAAAAGAAACGGCGCTTTCCCAAATCATCAAAGTCGTAGAGGAAGCGCAAGGCTCGAAAGCGCCGATTCAAAGGGTGGCTGACGTGATCTCTGGAATATTCGTCCCGATCGTTGTAGGGATCGCGATCGTCACTTTCTTGATCTGGTACTTCGCTGTTGATGCAGGCAATTTCGCAGAGGCGTTGGAGAAGGCAATTGCCGTTCTGGTTATAGCATGCCCGTGTGCGCTAGGTCTTGCTACGCCAACATCGATCATGGCTGGTTCGGGTCGATCCGCTGAACTCGGTATTTTGTTCAAAGGCGGCGAGCATTTAGAATCCACGCATCGCATTAACACCATTATATTGGATAAAACGGGAACGGTAACGAAAGGCAAGCCGGAATTGACGGATGTACGGATTGAGCAAGGCTATAATCGGGAACAGCTCTTGTCCTGGATTGCTGCAGCGGAGAAGAATTCGGAGCATCCGCTTGCGGAAGCGATCGTGGCTGGCATTCAAGAGCAAGGTATTTCTCTCCCATCGACCGAATCCTTTCAAGCGATACCTGGGTTTGGCATTGAAGCTACAGTTCAAGGGAACGAATTGCTAATAGGAACCCGAAAGTTATTGGCGAAAGCTAACGTGAACGCGGAGTCCGCTTTTGAGGAAATGAGCCGACTGGAGTCGGTTGGAAAAACAGCGATGCTGGTTGCGGTTAACGGGAAGTACGCTGGTATGGTAGCCGTAGCGGACACGATTAAAGAAACTTCGAAGCAGGCAGTTGCCAGATTAAAGCAGCTCGGTTTGGAAGTCGTGATGATGACAGGCGACAATGAACGTACGGCGAAAGCCATTGCGAGCCAAGTTGGAATCGACCATGTGCTGGCGGAAGTGCTGCCCGATGGCAAAGCCAACGAGGTCAAGCGATTGCAAGAAAGCGGTAAGAAGGTCGCAATGGTTGGAGATGGAATTAACGATGCGCCGGCATTGGCAATTGCGGATATCGGGATGGCTATCGGAACGGGAACCGATGTGGCCATGGAGGCTGCGGATGTTACTTTAATGCGCGGTGACTTGAACAGTATTCCGGACGCGATCTCGATGAGTAAGAAAACGATGGTAAACATTAAGCAAAACTTGTTCTGGGCGCTTGCTTATAATGTCATCGGCATCCCGATTGCAGCGCTTGGATTCCTTGCACCATGGCTCGCCGGAGCAGCTATGGCTTTAAGCTCCGTCTCCGTTGTACTGAATGCGCTGCGTCTACAAAGGGCAAAAGTTTAAAGTTATTCAGATCATGGAGGCTAAAATGAAACGAATTTATTTGATCGGATTGCTAGCTGTACTCGTTCTTGTTGCTGCTTGCGGAAAACAAAATAAACAAGAAACAGATAATCATGGTGCTCATGGCGGGAATTCTCAAGTGGCATCACCCGCTGCATCCAGTGCCGGAGAGCACGGAGCTCACGGAGAAGAACATTCTGGTGAGACGAAGAAGCTTGAGACGAATGCTGAATGGAAATGGTCTGAAGAAACGCCGAAATCTGGAGAGAACACCGTAATAACCGTACAAATTCAAGATACGGACGGAAAGGCCATCGAGGCATTTGATATTAATCACGAGAAGAAGCTTCATCTCATCGCAGTCAGCAAAGATTTATCTTACTTTGACCACATCCATCCGGAGTACAAAGGGAATGGGCAATTCGAAATCACGACATCGTTCCCTTCCGGTGGAGATTACAAGTTATTCGCCGACTATATTCCTACCGGCGGATCAGCCACAACGAAGTCCGAATGGATCAAGGTAGAAGGGCTAGCCGCTGAACAAGTTCCGATTAAACCATCGGATGAACATTTCGTGATTGTGGACGGGGTAGAAATCACACTCGAAAACAATCATCCGGAAGCCGGCAAAGAAATGGAGTTGAACTTCAAACTTTCGGATGCGAAGTCCAAAGATCCGATAACGGATTTAGAGCCTTACCTAGGCGCAGTTGGGCACGTTGTGATTCTAAGCGAAGATACAGAGCAGTATTTGCATGTACACCCGATGGAGGAAAAAGCGAAAGGCCCGGAGGCGAAATTCATGACGATTTTCCCGAGTGCTGGTGTATATAAGATTTGGGGGCAATTTCAACGAAACGGTAAAACGTTTATCAGCCCTTTTGTAGTTGAAGTGAAATAAACGAATCTTAAGTCCGCGTAAAATCGCGGGCTTTTTTTTAGTTATTGGACAATGTTCCTGTCATCTGACACAAATAGGCTATGGTATAGTAAGGAAATAGATTGAAAATATAAAATGACTTTACATAGATAGGATAGGTGGGACGGCTTGAAACAACGCATATTGCTCGTAGAAGACGATCGATCGATTAGCGAAATGGTAGAGGCTTATTTGACGTTGGAAGGCTTCCATATCGTACATGCGGCAGATGGTGAAGAAGCACTGCGGTTATTTTCTCAGGAAACGTATGATTTAATATTGCTGGATGTCATGCTGCCTAAGCTGAATGGCATTGATTTTTTGAAGAAGATTAGGGAGCATAGTCTGCTTCCAGTCCTCATTTTATCTGCTAAGGATGGCGATGTGGACAAAGCTTTAGGATTAGGATTCGGAGCGGATGACTATCTGGCCAAACCGTTCTCTATGATCGAACTGCTCGCAAGAGTAAAAGCTGCGATTCGCAGAGCAACGCTATACTCAGGTGTTCGGAATCAGGAAGCCTCGAACGTACTTCGTGTTCATGAACTTACAATCGATACGGATAATATTGATGTAAGTAAACGGGGCAAGTCGATTAAGCTTACTTCAAAGGAATGGCAGATCATAAAGCTTCTAACGATGAACCCAACCAAAGTGTTTACGAAGGAGCAAATTTACAGATCGGTATGGAATGATGATTACTTTGGAGACGAGAACGTTATAAACGTTCATATCAGCCGTTTGAGAGAGAAGATCGAAGACGATCCATCATCGCCGCAATATATAAAGACGTTATGGGGCATCGGATATAAGCTGGGAGAATTTTAATATGGTTTATAGTTTAGTAGGTATCATTGTCATACTCGCCATTTTAAATGTCATTCAGTATCAAATGAAGCGCGCTAGAAGCTCCGACTTACGGTATATTGCAAACCAAATCAGCAGACAGCTAGAGCAGCAATCTTCGGAAACGCTGCTTCTCATGACAGATGATCGCGAATTGAAACTTCTGCTGGTCGAGTTAAACCGCCTCTTCACAGATAATCAAAATAAGCTGGCGCAGTTTACTAAAACGAATCATTCCATGAGGAAAATGCTTGCTAACTTCTCGCATGATCTAAAAACACCGCTAACCGTCGTGCTCGGCTATGCCGAGATGATACAAGGCACCCGCGAGATGGCATCTGAAGAAAGAGAACGTCTTCTGCGGCTGATTCATGGAAAAACGCTGGAGATCATTAAGCTGATGAACGGTTTTTTCGATCTAGCTAGATTAGAAGCGGGTGACAACGACATCACGCTATCGCGAATACATATGAACGAGCTATGCAAAAAAAGCATTTTGTCCTTTTACGATTTGGTGCAGGCAAGCGGCTATGAAGCAGATATTCAAATTCCAGAAGAAGCGATCTATGCTTTAGGAAACGAGGAAGCGCTGGAGCGGGTGCTCAGCAATTTATTGTCCAATGCCATTCGTTACGGCAGCGATGGGAAGAGAATTGGGCTTGCTATGAGCGTTGACGATTCGTATGTTAGGATTGACGTTTCGGATTGCGGCAAAGGGATTAGCGCTCGAAATCAAGAGCTTGTTTTTGAAAGGATGTTTACGCTGGAGGAGTCTAGAAACAAGGCTTTCCAGGGAAGTGGATTGGGCTTAACGATTACGAAAAGACTCGTGGAGGAAATGAATGGCGAGATTACATTGCATAGCATCCCGTTTGAGAAAACGACGTTCACGGTTAAGCTCAAACGCATGACCTATTAGCAACTTAAGATTTTTGTTAGAAATAAGCAACAAATAAGATAAGGGTGTTCGATAAACTGAGAACTAGTTACAACATGGAAAGAAGGAGAGAACGAGTGGATTATATTTTGAGAACGAGCGGCCTGACGAAAGCATTTGAGGGCAAAGAAGTCGTAAGCAATGTAAGCATGAGCGTGCGGAAGGGCGAAATATACGGCTTCCTTGGCCCAAATGGCGCAGGGAAAACGACCGTTATGAAAATGCTCACGAATTTGATTAAGCCGACTGCGGGGCAAATCGAATTGTTTAATGAGCCGCTTAGGCCTAACACGTATGATGTATTTAAAAGAATGGGAAGCATCATTGAAATGCCGGTTTTTTATGACAAGCTGACTGCCAAACAAAACCTGCAGCTGCATAACGAGTACATGGGCTGCCATGATGACAAGGTTATCGGAGAGGTGCTCGGCATGGTTGCCCTGCGAAACGTGGATGATAAAGCGGTCAAAAACTTCTCGCTCGGGATGAAGCAAAGACTGGCGATCGCTAGAGCGATTATGAACAGACCTGAATTGCTCATATTGGACGAGCCGATTAATGGGCTTGATCCTGCCGGCATTAAAGAAATTCGTAATCTGCTTCAAATGCTAAGTACAGATTATGGAGTTACTATTCTCATATCGAGCCATTTGCTCAGTGAAATAGAGCAAATGGCCAATACGATTGGCGTGATCAGCGGCGGCAGGCTCATTAAACAGGTGTCGATGGCAGATGTAAGGGGCCAGAACTCAGAATATATCGAGCTCATAACGCCGGATCGGACAAAGGCGTGCGCTGTGCTAGCCAACGAGCTCCAGCTCACTAATTTTAAAATTATCAATGACAATATGATTCGCATCTTTGAATCGGGAGCGATGCAGACGACGATTTCAAAGTCGCTTGCACTAAATGATGTGAATATCGAGTCGCTGAACAAGAAGTACACTTCTTTGGAGCAGTATTTCCTCGATTTGATTCAAGGGGACGAGGTGAAGCATTCGTGATTAAACTTATGAAGCTGGAAATAGCGAAAATGGGATTAGGCTGGTATGTGAAGGCAGCGATCATAGCGAATGTCTTGATTGTTACGCTAATGTTCATGATCGGTTACTTTGAGGGTGTAGAAGTAAAAAATGAGATCGCAAATATTGGAGAGCTGTATATTATAGCTGGCGCTATGGTTAGATCGACGTTTATCGTCATGGCTGCCGTTCTAATTAGCAAGTTAATCATTGATGAGTATAAGAAAAAAACAATTCTAGTTATGTTTATGTACCCGGTTAGTCGCAAAAAGCTGTTTGCTTCCAAGCTGGCGATTGTAGCTATCCTTACTTTTGTTGCAATCGTCATCTCGCATATTTTCACATTGTCCATGCTTATTGGCATAAATCATTTTTTTCATATTATAGAGGAAGCGCCTGTACCGATGGATTATGCTGCGCAGCTAGCAAGCATCGTAAGTTTTGCTTTTGCAGCAGCAGGAGCAAGTTTAGTGCCGCTTTATTTCGGCATGCGCAAGCATTCGGTGCCTGCAACTATTCTCTCTTCACTCCTAATCGTCATGCTGACGAGTTCGAGCAATCCTGTCTTCTCACTGGCAACCATCATTTACATTCCGCTTGCTTTAGCAGTATTTGGCGTAGCGATCGCCTGGTCAACGGTTCGGCATATCGAGAATAGGGATGTTTTGTAACACCAAAATCTATTAATTATCATAGAATATTTGAGGGTGAATAAACTAGAATCGAGATTGGTGGTGGATGACGGCAATACGATTTTGGCAAAAACAGAAATCACAATGGCTACGGGTAAGCAAAAGGGGACCACATCGATGTGATCCCCTTTTGCTTGTAAAGCTTAATACTTACGCGTCTTCCCATTTCTGTTTGAAGAACAGCTGATATACCTTGGTAACAACGATTTTCAGCATCATATATACCGGTATAATAATGATTACGCCTATGATTCCAAAAGCGTCACTGCCCACCAGCACCAATAGAATAGTTGTGATAGGGTGAATATCGAGCTGTTTTCCGAAAATATAAGGTGAAATAATATTATCCTGTATTTGTTGTGAGAGTAGAATGACCACTAATGACCAAATCGCAACAGTTGGCGATTCAATTAAACCAATAATGACGATCGGTACAGCAGACAGTATGGCACCTATAAAAGGAATAAAATTCATAATAACAGCAACGACAGTCAATAAAAGAGCATAAGGCAAACCGATGATAAGGAAGCCGATATACATCAGAACACCGAGCGCCAGATTTACAACAACTCTCCCCACAATGAATCCGCTTAGAGCCGTATCAATCTCCTRCATCGTTTTTTCACCTTCAGCATGGTACCTCTTAGGCATGAAGCTGACGATTTTCTGGCCGAATTTATCCCCTTCCTTCAACATGTAAAAAAGAAGAATAGGGAAGGTGAACAAAATGAGTGCGAAATTAGAGATAAAAGAAAACATCCCCGTTAAATAGTTAGTCAACAATGAAAATCCTTTATTCAGGTATTCGGTTATTTTTGAAAAAGGACTTACATCTTCAGGTAAAATGTCTGCTAAAAACCCGTTCTGTTCCAGATCTTGCAGCTGCTTGCCTAACGTATTGAAAAGATTAGGCGCATTATTTACTAAATTGAAAAACTGAGTGCGAAGCGAAGGAAATACGCCAACGATAAATAAACTAAACAGCACAGCAGCTGCTAAATAAATAATGAGAATGACCCAAGGTCTCTTTAATTTAGGTCGCTCCATCCAGTTTACAAGCGGGCGTAGTAGATAATAGAAAAAAGAGGCGAGCATCAACGGAATCATAACAATACTGAACAAAGAAACGAAGGGCTTGAAAATAAAATCGACAAGTGATGCTAAATAAATAATGGCAAGAACTAAAATTACAGCGAAACAAATTTTAATAAATCGGTTTAAAGAAATCAGGGCGCTCACTCCATCTGCTATGAATTGTTTTTAGTATCGAATATTATTATCGCCATTAATAAATTCGTTTAGACTAAGGGAAATCTTTTCTGTTTCTGTTTCATTTTAAAAGATTATGTACATATTATTGCATAAAAACAGTGAGGAATCTAACTCGTAAACTAATATTGAAAAATAGTTTATCAGAGTTTCGTTTGCTRAAAATTTCATAAATATTTTTAAAGTAATGATTGTAGTAATGAGTAAAACGGAGATTATATTTACAAAAAGAAAATACATATTTTATTAAATGTAATTATATAACAGTATAAACCTAACAAATAACTATCACCGAAATGTAATACATCACATTAAAGCTTGACAGCGTTTACTATAGACATTAGTATATGATCCATTAGAGTAATGAAATCCAAAAACAAGAATATATATATTGAATATGCTATAAATTATAGTTGCAGTTAAATTGTTTTATGCTTATATTAGATATGATAAATCTATGGTTTGAAAATTCGGAAAATTATGAATATTGCAAGTTTAGAATCACTACGTTAGGAGGATTCTATTGAAAAAAGAGCTGCTGAAAATTGAAAATTTGACGACTTCTTTTCGAATTGCGGATCGTTATTACGCAGCAGTGGATGATGTGACGCTAACGGTAAAAGAAAATGAGGTTCTTGCCATAGTGGGGGAATCGGGCTCCGGCAAGAGTGCGCTGGCCTATTCCATCATGGGCCTCCATACGAGAGCAAAGATAGAAGGAAATATTTATTACCAAGGACAGGACATTGTCCAGATGTCACCCTCCACGCTAAATAAGCTGAGAGGGAAAGAAATAGGCATGATCTTCCAAGACCCATTATCCGCATTAAATCCCCTTATGATTATCGGTACTCAGATTGAAGAAGTTATTCTCCTGCACCAGCCCAAACTCTCTAGTAAGGAAAGAGCGGACAGGGCGATCGAGCTTTTAACTAAAGTGGGTATTCCTCGCCCAGAGCATACATACGGGCGTTACCCCCATGAATTGTCCGGCGGGATGAGGCAGCGTGTCATTATTGCCATCGCGATTGCCAATGATCCTAAGCTATTAATTGCAGATGAACCGACTACAGCACTGGATGTAACGATACAATTGCAAATTCTTGAATTGCTGCGGCGATTGAAGGATGAAAGCAAGGCTGGCATTGTATTAATCACGCATGACTTGGGCGTTGTGGCCGAGATGGCTGACCGAGTCGCTGTTATGTATGCCGGACAAATTGTTGAAATTGCCGATATCTACACAATCATTGCTAAAGCACAGCATCCCTATACCAGATCATTATTGCAATCGATACCAACTGTGAATGAAGCAAAGTCTAAGCTCCATGTTATTCAGGGAATTGTGCCATCTCTTCAGAACCTCCCGAGGCAGGGCTGCCGTTTTCGATCGAGGACGCCTTGGATTGCTGAGGCTGCACATGAAGCGAACCCGGAAATGCATGAGATTTCTCCGGGCCATTTCGTCAGATGCAGCTGCTACAAGCATTTTCACTTCCCTGACGAGAAGGAGGATCATCAACATGTCATTTCTTGAGATCAGCGATCTAAAGGTACATTTTCCGAATCGCGGGAGTCTTTTCAGTAAAAAGGGTCCACCGATCAAAGCGGTAGACGGTATACAATTCTCCTTGGAGCAGGGTCAGACCTATGGACTAGTAGGCGAGTCTGGCTCTGGCAAGACCACGACAGGCAGGGCCATCATAGGCTTAAATGCAATTACATCAGGAAGTGTTCTCTTCCAAGGTCAGCAGCTTGCTGCTGGCGGACTTCGAAGCCATGCAGGCTTCCGCAGAGATATTCAAATGATCTTCCAAGATCCCTATTCCTCCTTGAATCCTAAGAAACGCGTGCTTGATATTATCGCTGAGCCGCTGCGAAATTTTGAGAAGCAGTCTGCTGGCGAAGAGAAGCGCAGTGTACAACAATTACTGGAGCAAGTGGGCTTGAGCCCAGAATCGATTTATAAATATCCTCATGAATTTTCAGGAGGCCAGCGGCAGCGAATCGGGATTGCGAGAGCCATCGCTTTAAAACCAAAGCTGATTATAGCCGATGAACCCGTGTCAGCGCTGGACGTATCCGTTCAAGCGCAGGTACTAAACTTCATGCAGGATATTCAGAAAGAGCTAAATCTTACTTATCTGCTCATTAGTCATGATCTCGGCATTATAAGGCATATGTGCGATCATATTGGCATTATGTACAAAGGCCGTTACGTTGAACGAGGAACGACAGCTGATATATTCAATCAGCCTCAGCATATTTACACGAAGCGTCTTATCTCGGCTATTCCTGACATTGATCCAACGAAACGAGAGGAAAAACACTCGTTTCGCAAAGCGGTAAAGGCGGAATATGAACAAGCCTATGAAAACTATTTTGACGAGGATGGTTTGGCCTATCCGTTAAAACCCGTTTCAGAAACACATTTCGTGGCTTTGCCTGGGAGAGGGTGAGGACGATGTGGCGCACAGTTTCACGAAGAATAGTCATTATGATCCCTCAAATTATATTGTTAAGCATCCTCGTCTTTCTAATAGCGAAGGCTATGCCGGGGGACGCATTGACTGGAATGATCGATCCGAGTATAGATCCAGCTGCAATGGATGCACAGCGTGAGAGGCTGGGCCTTAACAATCCGTGGTATGTGCAGTATTGGGACTGGATTACGAAAGCTGTGCAAGGTGACTTCGGACAGTCGTTTCGTTTCAAAATGCCAGTGTCTGATTTGATTGGCCAGCGCATGATGAATACCGTTTGGTTATCCATCGTCACTCTAATCCTTACTTACTTGATAGCAATACCGCTTGGGATTACAAGCGGCCGCTATAACGACACATGGGGAGATCGATTGATTACAGGCTATACCTATATTGGATTTGCAGCCCCACTATTTATTTTCGCTTTATTGATGTTATGGGTGTTCGGCTTTCATTTTGGTTGGTTTCCAACGGGAGGAAGCGTCGCTCCAGGACTGGAACCAAGTACTCTTCAATATGTTATGAGCAAATTTTATCATTTGCTGCTCCCAGCCATTTCGATGGCTCTTATCGCAACCGTGTCGACGGTTCAATATCTTCGAAGCGAAATCATTGATACGAAGCAAAAGGATTTCATTATCACAGCAAGAGCGAAAGGCGCCTCAGAATCCCGCGTTTATAATCGCCATATTTTAAGAAATTCGTTATTGCCGATCGCAGCTTTTTTTGGTTATGAAATTACTGGACTCATCGGAGGCACGGTGTTCATAGAGGGTATCTTCAGTTATCCAGGAATGGGTCAACTATTCTTAAGCTCTATCGCTCTGCGGGATTTCAGCGTCGTTACTGCGCTTGTTTTATTGTATGGAGTGGCCTCTATTGTCGGGGCATTAATCTCTGACATTGTTTTGAGTATCGTTGATCCTCGTATTCGAATTAAATAAGAACTCGAGATGTTGAGGTGAAAGAAATGAGAAAGACGAACATTCCCATAACCGCGCTCCAGGTGCCGGATAAAAGCCCGTCAAGCTTGAATATTATTTGGCGGGAAATCGTACGAGACAAAGTCGCATTCGTATCATTAATTTTTTTGAGCGTAGTTATTCTTTCTGTGTATGGGATCTCTCTTGTTCTGAATCAGGAGCAAATTGTATCGGTTGATTTATTCGCACTGAAAAAGCCGCCGTCATCCGAGCATTTGTTAGGTACGGATTATGGAGGCCGCGATGTTTTTGGGCAATTAATTATTGGGACTCGAAATTCATTAACGATTGCTATTATTGTTACTGCATTTACAGGAGTAATTGGCGTATGTGTTGGACTCATTTCTGGTTATTTCGGCGGTACGGTTGATAACATCTTTATGAGATTTGTTGACTTTTTTATGATCCTGCCGACCTTGATGATCGTGATTGCGTTTGTTACAGCCGTACCCAAATATAATATTTGGTCTTTCTCGCTTATTATGACCGCTTTTTTGTGGATGGGGATTGCAAGATTAATTCGTTCAAAAGCGCTGCAGGAGAAGGAGCTTGATTATGTTCAGGCATCCAAAACATTAGGCTCCTCCAATTTTAAAATCATGATGGTCCAGGTATTGCCGAATTTAAGCTCCATCATAATTGTAACGATGACTTTGAACTTGGCGGCAAATATCGGTTTAGAGTCTGGACTATCGTTTCTTGGCTTCGGGTTTCCAGAGAGCATGCCCAGCTTAGGCACGTTAGTCAGCTATGCTAGAGACCCGCAAACGCTCGAGCTTAGATGGTGGATATGGTTACCTGCATCGATACTGATTTTGGTACTGATGTTGAGTATAAACAATGTCGGTCAAGCGCTAAAGCGTGCGACAGATGCAAGACAAAGAAAAGGATAATAAAGGAGGAGAATGATGGTGAAGAAGAACACGATGTTTTCAAGGTCTTTATTTTTACCGCTTATGGTGGCATTGCTAGTCTTTCTTGCAGCTTGTTCATCTAATAACGGGAGTGTAGACACGCCGAGCCCGACTGATGGTGCGGCGAAGCCCACGGAGAGTGCCGCTCCTGCGGAAACCGAGAAGCCTGCTCCAGACGATGGTCTTTATTCCATTGAGGATTTCAGCAATGTGAAGAAAAATGAGGGCGAAGCCATAAAGGGTGGTTCCATTACATTTGGCCTTGTATCAGATACACCATTTGAAGGGACGCTGAACTGGAACTTTTATTCCGGTGATCCGGATTCACAAGTACTAAACTGGTTTGATGAAGGGCTGCTTACTTGGGATAAAAGCTATGTATATACGAATGATGGGGCAGCAACGTATGAAGTGTCTGAGGATGGCAAAACATTTACGCTTACGATTCGCGATAATGTAAACTGGCATGACGGCAAGCCAGTAACTGCAGAGGATTGGTTATTCGCTCATGAAGTCATCGGCAACCCCAAATATGACGGTCCACGGTATGATTCGAATTTCACTAATATCGTAGGGATGACGGAATTCCATGAAGGAAAAGCAAAAACGATCTCAGGAATTGAAGTTTTAGGCGAGAAAAAGCTTAAAATTACGTATATTCAATCATCTCCTTCCCTTTTGACCGGTGGTGTATGGAATTATCCATTAGCGAAGCACATATTCGGCAATATGGATGTAGCTAAAATTTCGGCTTCTCCAGAGGTTCGTGAGAAACCAATCGGCTTCGGGCCATTTAAAGTAAAAAGCATCGTTCCTGGGGAATCTGTTGTTTTTGAGAAAAATACAGATTACTGGCGCGGTGAGCCTGCACTAGATGAGGTTGTATTGAAAGTAATTAATCAAACAACCGTCGTACAACAATTGAAAACTGGCGGCGTCGATCTCGTTGATTCCTTCCCGGCGGATCAATATCCAGATAATGCGAGTCTATCAAATCTTGAATACTTAGGTGCAATTGACCGTGCATATACGTATATTGGCTTTAAACTAGGCAAGTGGGATGCTGAGGCTGGCAAAGTCGTTCCTGATCCAAAATCGAAAATGGGCGATGTAAACCTGCGGAAAGCGATGTGGCATGCGGTCGATAACGATCAGGTCGGCAAGCAATTCTATCACGGCCTGCGCTGGAATGCGACGACACTTATTCCGCCTTCTCACCCAGAGTACCATGATGCTACTAATAAAGGCCTTGCCTTTGATAAAGATTTGGCTAACAAGATTTTGGATGATGCCGGCTACAAAATGAATGGCAAATTCCGTACAAATCCAGATGGCAGCGAATTAGCTATTAACTTTATTTCCATGACAGGCGGAGATATTGCACAGCCGCTTGCTCAATATTATGTACAGTCATGGCAAGCGATTGGCTTGAACGTAAAGCTGGAAATGGTGGAGTTTAACACGTTCTATGATCGTGTAGGCAGCACAGGAAAAGATGATCCAACAGTAGATGTGTATCAAGGAGCTTGGGGCGTAGGAATAGACGTCGATCCGGCTGGCTTATACGGGCGCGATGCGATTTACAACTTCCCGCGTTATGCTAGTGACGAGCAGGATAAACTGCTTAAAGACGGTATTTCAGAAGCGGCCTTTGACGTAAAGGTACGTCAAGATATCTATAAGCAGTGGCAGGAACTGATGGTGAAGGATATTCCTGTATTCCCTACGTTATATCGCGCCGTTATCGTTCCAGTTAACAAACGGATACTCAATTACGCCATTGGAGATGGAACGGGCATTTATCTGCATCAACTTGCAGTATCTCAAGATAAACCGGTTGTAGCGAAGTAAAGCGGTGGTTATTATTTTAGAATAAGTAGAACTTATTATAGTTAAAAGAGCCTTCAAAGCCACGCTGCTAGTGGTTTTGAAGGCTTTTTATTATTTCCCTTGATTAACGAGCCACTCTGTCAGCTCTTCAGATTGAGCTAGAACAGCGATGGGGTCATAATACCATGATCTCTCTTCAGGCCATATGTAGATGTGGCCATTTTTTACAGCCGGAAGATTGCCCCAGATCGGGTCGTTTTGAAAATATTCTATTGTACGGTCATTGGATGTCAAAATAATATAATCGCCTGCATACTTGGACAGCATTTCCGATGAAATTTCAGCCCACTGCTTCTTCATGATTTCATCGGCAACATCGACAGGAGGTTTACGGCCTAATGATTGATAGATGGGTTGGCCGCCGCGACCGAAGTTGTCTCCATAAACCCAAGTCGTTTTATCGCTGTACTCCATGATGGAGAAGGTTGCACCCTCAGGAATAGCTTTATCTACCTTAGCTTTGGCTTCTGCAATGCGTCGGTCATATTCGGCCAGCCATGACTTAGCTACATCTTCTTTTCCGAATAAATCTCCGAAATAGGTCAACTCAGCGTGAACATTTTTTAATTCTCCGTATGGGATAACAATCGTTGGTGCAATTTTACGGAGCTGCTCGTAGCTGTCTCCGTTGGCTGTAATGATGAGATCGGGGGAGAGGCTGATTATGTTTTCAGCGGATGGCTCTCCATAAATTCCTGTATCTGCAACGCCTGCCAGCGCTTCTTTGAAATAGTAGTTTTCTATCGTAACACCCGGAGATCCTGCCGGAATAACATCAAGAGCAATCAGGCTGCCCAAGTATTCTTCGGCTACAATCCGCTTCGGATGAACCGGAATTTCGATGTCGCCTTTAACCGTGGAGACCGTCTTGAATTTCGCAGCTTCCGGCACGGCCGTTTCGGGTGTGGTCTCTTCGGTGCCGCTTGATGGTGCTCCAGTGTTGGTTGGAGCTTTTTCTGTTCCACAAGCGGAAACGAGAACCGCTAACAATAGTAATGAAACGGCAAAAATGAAACGACGGCTGCTGTAAAACTTCTGTTGAAAAGAAAACAATGTCATATCCCCCTTATTTAAAACGATAATCATTCTCAGTAACACTTTACCGTGTAATCTTGAAAATGACTATGGACTAAAATGATGTGTAGTCATGCAGATTTGTGACGTGAGGTCATCGCACGAAGCAGCTCTCGAAGCTGCGCTTGCGTAGAGATCGGGTCGTATCCGCAAAACATATCTGGCTCATTAAGCAGGTATACCTGCTTATTCTGGACAGCTTTCAGCGCAAGCCAGCGAGGGGAGTGAAATAAACGATCCATTTGAATCAGATCACGCTGGCAAGAAGGCAATGAAGTAATGAAAATATGGTCGGCCGGATAAGATGCAATGGTTTCGATATCTGCTTCCACATATCCACGAGCGAAAAAGCCTTGTTCCAGCAATTCGGAGGGAGGCTGAAATCCGAGATCATCATAAAGAATTTGACTGCCTCTGCCATGACTGCTGCTGCAGCAATAAGCTTTGTTCGAATCAATCTCCCATACAACGGCGGTACCGCGATAGCCAAGCTGGCGATCCAGCCTATGATTGCTTCTAATGATCAACTGATCATAATAGGCGAGCCACGCTTCAGCTGTCTGACGTTTATCTACAATGTCAGCAATCATAAGGAACTGTTCGCGCCAGTTCATCGTCATAAAAGGGAGTTCCACCACTGGCGCGAGCGGAAGCAGGTCCTTATTCTCTTCCGCCGTATTGTAGCTAATAATGACATCAGGCCTTGCAGCAGCGATCGCTTCATAATAGGTGGAGGGAGTTTGGCCGTATGTATTTAACTTCTGACTGGTGTTTACAATCAACTTGTTATTGGAATGCTCCAACCAGGTTGTATAGACGCCAAGCTCTGGGATAACGCCGAGCGCCATTAGGCTAGCAGTATGATTTAGATTCAATGCGGCAATCCGTTTGTGCTTGCGTTGATAAGCGGTGGGGGAAAGCCCGACAGCTTCTTTGAATTTACGGCTTAAATAAAAGCCTTCCTTATAGCCGACTTCTAGTGCGAGAGTATTCAGATCAGGAGCTCCGACAAGGATACGCCGCTGCGCGCTGCGAATTCTCAGCAAGGTCAGATAGGCATTGAAGGTGCGTCCCGTATTTTTGCGGAATGTACGTGAGAAATGCTCTTGGCTTACATGAGCTTGTTCAGCCATTTGCTCCCGCGTCAGATCCTTATTATAATGCGTCTCCATATATTGAATGGCATGTTCCAGCCAGTAGTTGGATGGCTGCTGCAAAGCATTACGTTCTTTGAACAACTCTACAAGCAGCTCAATAAACAACTGTTGAGATTGAAGCGGTTCACTTAATTGGGGCTCTCTCCACACCGTTTCCAGCTCGCCGGCTAGTCTAAGGATTCCGACAGGACAGCGATGCAGCGGTTCAGCGTGATTGAGCCCGCGATGCTCGGAGCCCTCTGCAGTCAAGCAGCGGTAAGCAATCTGGATACCGCGCAGCGAGGGAGATGCCTTCCATTTTAATCGCTGATAGGCATCACATAACACGACGCTTCCACGCGCTATCTCATACAGCTGATCGTTAATAGAAAGCTCAGCTGTACCGCTCGATACGATGAGAATACGGGAAAATGGTGTCGCTTCTTCAAAGAAGCGGTCTGCCACCGTTTCATTATCTATTCTAGTTACTTGGACAGGCATATAAAATAAATGGGAGGAAAGGGACATTTCTTCACAAGCAGGGGACATAGGCAGTTCACTCTTTCTGGATGATGATAAATCCATCGACTTCTATCATTATAAATGATAATTGTTCTCAATTACAATGGATAGCGCTCATCATACAGAAAAGGGGCTGTCCCATAAGGATCAAGTTCGCGGAGGAATAGCTCGCGTTGAACGGAAGTATTGGTAAATATATGAAAAATAGCAGTACAGGAGAGCTATTCCTGTACTGCTATTTTTAGCGTAATTCTCTTTTCCACCATATCCAGCATCTGCGATGCATGTTGTATGATTGTAATGTGCGTGAACCGATAGTGGAGAGTAAACAAGTGCAAAAGTGCACCTGTTTTTAATAAACAAGATTGAAATGATACAAATAGGTGTACAAATACCTCTAATTGAGCAGAATTGAAAAAGATTTGGATAAATAAGTGCATTTCTGTGCTTAGATGAAGCTGCTGCAGGCGCTGCCGCAAAAGTCTTCGCATGACAGGGGAACATCCTCGTTTTCAAATGAAAGGACCCCTAATTCCACTGTATAGTGGAGCTTGAGGTCCTTTTTCTCGAAGAAAATAAGTTATAAGTAGTGCTCAAAAAATCGCAATATGACTTTTAAAACGCCCCGTGCTCTTGGTGATCTGTGAATTGGTATTAGAATAAAGGACCGGGCGTGCTGCAGCCTGGAAAAGAATTAACATCTTGAATCGTATTAAGGGGATATTGCTTCGTCGCAAATTGACTCTGATACAAGTATTCCTGCAGCACTAAATTACCGCCGGTAATGCTGCATAAAACGCCTGTTACACCTTGTCCGTTCATTAAAGAGACGCCGACTGGCTGGCCGACTAATCCTAAAGCCTTCGAATACCATGACATTTGAAGCATAAAAGAATCACCTCCACCATGCATTGTATGTTAGACATTGGCGGAGGGTAACAGAGGTCAACAGAGGTCAACCTCTATTACTTACATGCTTCAGCGAAAATAAGAGCCATCTGCTCACTGTCCGCTTCTCTATAGACATAATCATGATAATGGGGCTTATGAATGCCCTGCCAACCTTTTTCCACCGCGCTTTTGTAATAATGTAGGGCACGATCCTGCTCTCCGGTCAAATAAAACAAGCAAGCGGCATTCCAATACAGCGCGGCATCTCCGTTCCAATCCCAGCCTTGATCAAGAGCTTGTGCGTAGCTCCATGCTGCACGTGCATAGTCTCGTTCCACGCCATATCTCGTATCTCCACGCAGATAATGGTTCCCGTTAACGAGGAGATTGTTTAAAGGCAGATTCCATCCGAACAAAACGGGGAAATCAATAAGCAGCTTAAACCCAGCAGCTATAGCGGTTTGTTGCGAGCCTATATTGCTTGACCAGCATTGCCAGCCTACTCTTGTCATGCCTCGTTGCTTCGCAAGTGACAGTGCACCTAACGCTGTTTTTCGAGCCCATCCGTTGCCTCGATATTGTTCATCTGTTTGAATGCCAAGCTCACATTCATCCCCGACTACCCAATCGGCCAGGCACCAGCTGATGATGGCGGGTCCTTCATCCGTGTCTTGAATTGCAGCGCATCCAAAACCTCTATCCTCATAAGCTTCAATGGAGGCCCAGCCACCTTGAATTTCACTGATGACGCCATCGAGCCCTATTAAATCTTCTCTTTTAAGAAAGCTGCTATCTACCGGAAAAATATGATCAGCAAGCTTAGTCTCTATTCCGTCCAGATCGTGAGTAAACGTCATACGGCCGCTTCGCAGAGGCAGCAGATCCTTCATCACGAGACTGAGCATGTTTTCCCATTTCTCATCCGAGGGATAGAAGAGCACATAATCCAGCCGTCCGATCGCTGCAAGCTTCGGCAAAAGCTCTTCTTTAAACAGCTTGTTAACTTCTTCAAAAAATAAATGATTTTCCGGGCTCCCGCCTAAAAATATACCTTGAGGACTTGTTAATACTGCTGACGCGCTGTCAATGGACAAGAAAACTCTGCCGTGCAAAACACCTTCAATGACACCTTGAATCGATAAATGGTGCTTCAAAGCTCCAAAAAGTGCTGCTGCTTTAGAGAAGTTTTCGCTGGCAAGTTCCGTTCCTATCGCTTTCGAAATATACATTAACTTATTTCCTCCCAGAAGTATGTGAGAGGTTTATTTAATTATAAATGTAAACCTCTCACATGCTTTTTGATTTGATTGTTCTTATTCAAACATCATCACTCCTTTTAACGTAGTAGAGGTCATACTCTAGGTGCTGTTGATACCATGTCTAAATTCATTATGCTTAGTGGAAATAGGCACGGCAAGGTGCTGTTTATTTATACTTAAACTTTACTGATTTCACACAAGTGTAATTTAACCAAAAATGATTTTTACTAAAATAGAGAATTAAGCTTGCAGCAATGACAACTTAGCAAAAAATATCAAAAACAGCCCTCTTCCTTCTGCTATTCTAGAGTCAAAGGAGGCGCACCWTTGATTACTCACAACATCATTCAAAAAAGTATCCAGTACATGGAGGATAACCTTCAGGATGAACTGACACTTGAACAAATAGCTGAACACGCTGGTTTTTCTCCATACCATTTTCACCGTTTATTCCGAAAGGAAGTAGGCATAAACATAGCGGATTATTTGAGAAGCCGCCGACTTTGTTATGCATCTAGACTGCTACTAAACACGGATGAAACGATCATTACGATTTCGTTGAACTGCTATTTTGAAAGCCAGGAAGCATTTACAAGAGCATTCAAGAAGATGTACAGCATGCCGCCAGGCCGTTACCGTAAAATGTTTGCACCACATACGTATTCTACTTTAGGAGGAGATTATATGGATCAAGCTTCACCTGTGAAAGACTGGTTCCTGACGGGAAGCCAGCCTCAAAACTATGAAATGGGAGTTGACCGCAGCATTGTTCATCAAGGAAATGCATCGGGGTATTTGAAGGCGCTTAGTGCAGAGGATCCGGGTCAATTTGGTACGATGATGCAGCAATTTAAAGCTGAGAAGTTTGTCGGTCGCAGAATGAGATTCACAGGTTTTGTAAGGACAAGCGGGGTACAGGAATATTGCGGCTTGTGGATGAGGGTGGACAACAACGCTCAGGATATTTTGCAGTTTGATAATATGAATAATAGAAAAATTATTGGCGATACGGGCTGGAATCATTACGCTATCGTATTGGATGTTCCTGATAACAGCGCGACCATATCCATTGGTGTACTGCTTATGGGTAAAGGGCATGTATGGGTGGATAGCTTCAAGTTCGAAGAGGTTGATCTTAGCGTGCCAACAACTAATCTTGAGATGGAAAGCGAGCTGCTGGATGGGCCGTCTAATCTTTCATTCGAGGAATAATAAAGAGTAGATAAGCTGTATGGCTGCGATTCCAAGGATTGACATAAATTTAGAATGAACATATAATACCTAGTAAATAACTTGGTTTTTTGTAAATGGTCTACAAAAAAACCAATGAACTAGAGGAGACTACAAAATGGCTGTTCAAACGTTTAAAGCAACTGCTCAATTACAAGAGGGCGTAAAGGTTTTAACGAAGTCTAGACATTTCGAGCTCACGATCGATGAGCCCAAAAGCTTGGGCGGGACAGATACGGGGATGAATCCTGTTGAAGCGCTGCTCGCTTCATTAGGAGCTTGCCAATCGATTGTTGCTAGAGTTTACGCTCCAAAGTTTGATGTTAAACTGGATGACTTCAGAGTAGAGGTAGAAGGCGACATCGATCTTGATGGATTTTTCAATAAATCGGATGTGCGTCCTGGTTACTCGGATATTCGCTATACCTTCCATATCAAAACCGATTCACCAAAAGAAAAGGTTGAGGAATTCGTGAAGTTTCTAGAGAGCAAATGTCCAGTTGGCGACACCATCGCACATCCGGTTAACGTGAAACTAGAAAGCATCGTTATTGATCATTAATTTTAATCTGTTCGCTATCATTAAATGTTCATACATAAAGAAAAAGCAGGCTAGGTTTCCCCTTTATGAGGGGGGCCTAGTCTTTTTTTTGGGAATACATTAATTTCCTATTTAACGGATAAATGATAACTCGTAAGGGCATTATCCTTAAAGGTAACAAATACTTCACTTATTGAATAGGGAGGAACAAAATGAGTAAGTTTATGACAAGGCTCGTGTTGATCAGTATTTTTGCTCTGGCGATTGTTGCTCCTCAGGCAGCAAGTGCTAGGGAGCAGACCATACCAATGCTGCGCGAGGTGAAACAAACATCTCCTAATCAACTGCTCATCAATTACGACCAGCCAGTTGATAAAACAAAAGGCATAACGCCAACAAATTATTGGATTCAGAGTACAACGGATGTTACGCCAACAGGCATCGCAACCCTTGGCAAAAATGATCAAGTGAATCCAAGCAATTCATTAACAGCGAGTAAAGTATCGATAGCTGCGGCAGACAGTCAAAACCAAAGCTTTGTGCTTACCTTTAACCAGAACATATCCAATGGTAAGTCCTACAAAATGATTATTTGTTATGTAACAACGCCTGGCGCACCTCCTTTTACAGGTGATAACGGCTCTGCAACCTTTATTGGTCAATAGCTCTCTTTTTTTCATAAAAAGGCGGGCTTTACCTTTAAGTCATAAGCGCATATAAAGCCGAATGCCTCTTACTGGAGGACATTCGGCTTTATTATTACAAATTCATTATGATGCAAGCATACGTTAAGATCTTAAATATTATATATCATGTTTGYTTGCGAATTAAATTGGCTTTTATTTTAACAGCATAAAAACGATTAACAAAATAACGATATTGTCATTACACTCTTGATTTGATATAGTAGGCTAAAATCACCGAGAGGGGGACAGTGCTGAGCTAATGGATCATCCAGCTGTCTGAAGTGGATGAATCGCTCACTGCCCAATATGACAAATGATCTTCCGTTGAACAAGGAAACGATTTTAGATGCAGCTGAACAGGTGCTTAGACGTTATGGGCCCGATAAAAGCTCGGTTGTGGATGTAGCTAAGGTGCTGCAAGTAAGCCATGGTACGTTGTATCGCCACTTTGCAAGTAAAGCTGCATTGCGAGAAGCGGTAACGGGGCGCTGGCTGGAGAGATGCATCGCATTGCCTTTAGAAGCGATAGCCAATCAAACCGGCGGCAGCTCTTCAGAGCGCTTGCGTTTATGGATGGAGACGCTCATCCGCAGCAAACGGAATTATGCAGCCAATGATTCAGAGATGTTTGCGATGTACGCGGCTGTCACTGTAAATGCGGTTGATATGATCACCGATCATGTGAACCGCTTGATAGGGCAGATCACGCAAATCATAGATGAAGGAATACGTTCAAACGAATTCAAGTCTGGACAAGCCGAGAACTTAGCGAAGGCCGTATTTTTTGCAACGTCGAAATTTCATCATCCTGCACATGCCAATGAATGGTTGGCAGAAGACATCGATGAACAGTTCAAATTCGTATGGAATTTACTGCTTAGTGGAATCGTATAATGTGAAGCCCCATGATGATTTTAATCAGAGGGGCTTTTTTATTTATAGATAAATCTTCTTTAAATAAAATGACAAATAATAAAATATGTCACTTGATATTTGTCTGTGGCGAGAATATAATCAGAGCATAATGATGTAGATGCCAAGGAGGGAATAGTTTTGGAGAAGCGTTTAGCTGGGAAAGTAGCATTGGTAACGGGAGCTTCAAGGGGAATAGGTCGGGAGATTGCTGAGCAATTAGCGGGTAACGGTGCAAAGGTTGTTGTGAACTTCACGAGTAGCCGGGGCAAAGCAGAAGAAGTAGTAAATGGCATTAAGCGTTTAGGTGGTGAAGCTATAGCGATTCAAGCTGATATTAGTATCGTTGCGGAAGTAGAGGCTATGTTCAGCAAAACGTTAGAAGCTTTTGGACAAATAGATATTYTTGTGAATAACGCGGGTATTATGATCACGAAGCCGATTGCTAATATGACGGAGGAAGACTTCGATAAGCAGTTCGCTATTAATGTGAAGGGCACATTTTTTGCTTGCCAGCAAGCAGCATTGCATATGAACGCTAACGGAAGAATTATCAATTTCTCGACTTCGGTTGTTGGCGCGATGTTCCCGACTTATAGCGTGTATGCAGCGACGAAAGGAGCAGTTGAACAGATCACTCGCCAACTAGCGAAGGAGCTTGGTCCAAAGGGGATCACCATTAATGCCATTGCACCTGGTCCTGTTAACACGGAGCTCTTTAAGGTAGGGAAATCRGAAGAACAAATATCGGGTATTGCCAATATGAATGCATTCGGAAGATTGGGTGAACCTGAGGATATTTCGAGTGTGGTGCTGTTTTTGTCCAGTGACGAGTCACAGTGGATGACAGGTCAGACGATTCGAGTGAATGGCGGTTTTGTATAATTTTGTTGTGAACAAAAAAGACGAGTCCGATCGCAGTTTCTGCGGAACGGGCTCGTCTTTATTTACGCCGTGAAGCTTAGAATAAGGGCGGAAAGCTCACTTGCTATTTTTCGTCCTCATTCACTTTCTCATCAAACCACATCGGATCATCGTTATCCACGTTGTAGTTGATAAGAAGCTCTTCGCCAGCTTTTACGTCTGAGTAAGTAAAGAAGTTAACGACATGATTGTCAAAATCAAGATCGTGATAAGCATTTGGGGTATAGGAATGGTTGAACAACATGCCGTATCCAAGCAGGATCGCAGTGTGATTAGCGCCATACTCAAACACATAATCAGCAAGCATCGTTTTCTCTATGTGCTCATGCTCCTCATTCGGGAAAGGAATGACCGGGGCTTCATGAAACAGTACGCCTTTTGCAATATCAACCTTCGCAAATACTCCTCTATTAAATTCTCCATCGCTAAGCTTAGAAGTCTTTACCTCAATCATGTTAGTCACCTACGGTTCTTTAGTCTAAGGAGCTCGTTGCCATTGCATTAAGCTCGCTCACCTTAGGTAATATATCAATTTAATGAGTAAATAGCCAGCGGCTTCGGTAAACGTTATTTCATAACGATCCATTATTGTGGGAACATTTATCATTTTCAGCCCGTCTAGGTTATGAGGTGATGATGATGAACCAAAAAATTCTGATATACCTTTTATGTGGAGTCATTCTGTTAAGTACAGCACTTATTGTTAACCCTAAAGCAGCTTTCGCATGCTCGTGTGCAATGTCGCCGTCTGCAGAGACGCAGGTAAAAGATGAGCTTGGACGCAAGACTGCCATTTTCACTGGAAAAGTAATCAAGGTAACACAGCCTCCTAAGAAAAAAACGATGTCATCTGCTGATCTCGTTCAAGTAGACTTTGAAGTAGCAACGGTATGGAAAGGAAAACTCAAGCAGCAGACAGCTGTATATACAGCGATGAGCTCTGCAAGCTGCGGATATGAAAAATTTAATGCAGGTGATACCTATATCGTGTCTGCTAATGACAGATCAGGAAAGCTTGAAACAGGGATATGTGATTTAACGAAGCTGGTTTCTGCTGCAGGAGAAGAGTTGAAGGTACTAGGCAATGGTTATAAACCGTTGCCCTTAAGCGCTGGCGAGGTTTTGCATGTTAACGAAAGCGGAGCAACAAAGCTGCAGATCATCATAGGTGCGCTAGCCCTTTTTATGATCATTGGGATTGTTGTTGTGCGAGCACGACGTCGTCAATAAAGGATTGAAGGATGTTATATTTATAGGTTGTATATGTGCAAAAAATAAGCCGTAAGCTCTTTAAGAGAATTACGGTTTTTTTGCATGCTCTTATAGGCTTCGAAAGTTATTTTCCTGCATGAATAAGAAGATAGGAGTAAGACATACCCTAACCTAATCCATTGATTTCTTATTTACATTCATAAAATCTATGGTTAAATGGGGAGTGGCGAAACGAGGTGATTGAACAGGTGCTTCGTCAAAAAGCAATAATTTTGGAGGGGTACATGTGTACAAGCTGCTGCTCGTTGATGACGAGCCGGAAGTTACGGAAGGATTAATGAGTGAGATTGATTGGAAGAGCTGCGGTTTCTCAGAAGTTAGAACAGCAGGAAACGGCAAGGAAGCGATGGAGATTTTTGAGAAAATGGAGCCTGATGTGCTCATTACAGATATTAGCATGCCATATATGAACGGTCTGGAGCTGTCGGAATGGGCTAGAAAGGTATATCCCATTACACGAATTGTCATCTTATCGGGTCATGATGAATTTGAATACGCGAAGCAGGCCATACATTTGCAGGTAGAGGCTTATGTTTTGAAACCGTTCTCGGCAAAGCAGCTAACGGACACGATTGCGGAAGTAGCGAAGCGCATGGATGAAGAACGTGAGAAGCGAACCAATATTGAGCTTCTGGAGGAGCATTACCGCACCAGTCTGCCTATCGTGCGCGAGAAGTTTCTTTCCTCTTTAATTACTCGCAAACAGTCTTATAAGGACATTTCTATAAAAGCAGCGAAATACGGCATGGAGCTGGATGGTGAAGGGTACATCGTATCGATTATTGCAGTTAATCACTCTGAACATCAGAAGGATGCTGAGCTTCAACCACCCTCACATTCACTTGCTTCGTCAACAGATTTGGATCTGAAGCTATTCTCCGTGTGCAATATCGCGGCTGAAATATGGAATAGACATGAGCTTGGCAAAGTTTTTATTCATCAAGATCAAGTTGTACTGTTCACGGTCAGCCCAGAACCCAATAAGGAAGTGGTTATGGAGCAAACACAGGATGCGTTAAAGGAAATACTGCAAAGTATCGAGAGGTTTTTACGTTTTCCCGTCATGATTGGCGTTGGAACCTTCACACAAGATGTTGGAAATCTCAAGTATGCCTATGAGGCTGCAACGGTTGCTCTAGATTATCGCCGGATTCTTGGCAACAACCTCATCATTTGTATCGATGATATGGAAAGTCGTGTGAATGACAAGCTTCTCTTCGACGAATGGAAGGAGCAAAATCTAGTTCGAACGGTGAAGCTTGGTACCGAGAAAGAGCTGGAGGAAGTAATTGATGGACTGTTTGATGAAATATCCCGCGTCCAGGCTCCTGTTCATGAGTACCAGCATTATTTGCTCGAGATGGTAACGGCGATTATCAAGCTGACCAAAGCTTATGAGAGTGACAATGATGACATTTTCGCAGGCGGATGGGGCATATTGAATCAATACCAGAAGCTGAACAGCATGCAGGAAACGAAGGCTTGGTTTGGAGATTTATGTGCTAAGGTGAGAGTTCGTATCGCCAGCCGCAGGCAGCATACTTATAAACAAATCGTAGAGGATGCTATTCACTATACGAAAGAGCATTATCACGATAGTGATTTGTCTATTGCGAAGGTGTGTGCCCATCTGCATATCAGCGCAGGATATTTTAGCGGCTTGTTTAAAAAAGAGTTAAAAATGACGTTCGGTGCTTATTTGCTGCAGCTTCGAATGGAACAGGCGAAGGAGCTGCTTCGCACGACAGAGCTCAAAGCATTTGAGATAGCGGAGAAAATCGGATTTGCCGATCCAAATTATTTTAGCCTCAGCTTTAAGAAATATGCCGGATTGTCTGCCAAAGAATATCGCAGCGGCTTACTGGGACAAGAAAAATGATAAACCGCAAAAGCATACAGTTTATATTAACCGTTTCTATTACGATATTTTCTGTGTTTATTATATTGCTTGTCAGCGTTGTATTATATGGTCGTTTCTCTGCAACCGCGCAGGAAAATGCCTTTCGCAACTCACAGCAAATTGTCGATCAAGTAAGCTACAATCTTGAAAATTATATAGAGGTCACGTCTGACTTGTTCAATATGATGCATCATTCAATCGGACAAAGCGCCGATGTGAAGTCCGATGGGATGCGCCGCCAGCTGGAATCGATGATGTCGACGCGTTCGGACACGGTATCACTCGCCTTATTCGATGATAAAGGTCAGCTGCTTATCGATTTACCGAATGTTGAGCTGAAGGAAACRCTGAAAGTGACGGAGGAAGGCTGGTTTCGAAGCGCACTCGATTCAGCAGGTCACTTATCCATATCGCTTCCGCATGTTCAAAATTTGTATAAGCAGCAGTTCCGATGGGTCGTATCGATGAGCAAAAGCATCACAGTCCAGCATGAAGGCAAGCAGGTTCATGGCGTTTTGCTTATGGATGTCAATTTCAATACGATTGATGAGCTGTCCGAACGAGTGAGCTTGGGGCAAAAGGGTTATGTGTACATGCTGGACGAGTCTGCGGGCAACATTGTTTATCATCCGCAGCTTGAGCTCATCTATGCGAAGCTGAAAGAAGAGAATGTTGAGCTGGCGCTTAAGCATACGTACGGCAGCTTTATTGACGATTCTACGGATGAGGCAAAAATGATAAGCGTTCAAACGATTGGCAACGTCGGCTGGAAGGTAGTAGGCGTATCCTATTTGGATGAGGTGATGACGACAAGCGGACAATTAAACCGATCGATGTCCAAGCTTGTTATCGGCCTAGCGCTAATCGTATTTTTATTATCGAGTTTAGTCGCACGGAGAATCTCAAGACCGATCAAACGACTGGAGCTTTCGATGAAAAGCGTAGAGCGGGGCGACTTCAACCTGGCCGCCAGCGGCGAAGGGCCGCTTGAGATCAAGCGTCTTGCAGATCGGTACAACATTATGATCGGTACGATCAAGCAGCTGATGGAACGAATTGTAAGGGAACAGGAGAGCAAACGAAAGTACGAGCTGGAAGCGCTGCAAGCGCAGATCAATCCACATTTTTTATACAATACGTTAAATACGGTCGTACGCATGGTGGGCATGAACAAAAATGAAGAAGTGATTACGACGATTACGTCGCTGTCTAAGCTGTTTCGCATTAGTATAGGCAAAGGGAAAAGCCTAATCACGCTAGCGGATGAGATGGAGCATGCACGAAACTATTTGGTTATCCAGCACATGCGGTTCAAAAATAAATTCGACTATTCCTTTGATTTGCAGCAGGAGGCATTGTCGCTTGCTACCTTAAAGCTTATTGTTCAGCCTCTAATTGAGAACGCGCTCGTGCATGGCATTGAGCCCTCCGTTGACAAGGGGCATATTGCTATTTCCATGAGGCTTGAAGGCAGTGATATTGTGATCAAAATCGTTGATAATGGGCTTGGCATGTCGGAGGAGAGACTGGGTAAAATTCTTACAGGTGCTGTCATAAGCTCGAAGGGATCAGGTGTTGGTGTTATGAATGTGCAGGAGAGAATTCGACTGTTCTTCGGTCCAGCTTATGGTTTGCATTTCGAGAGCGAGCAGGAAGTAGGCACAACCGTAACGATTCGTTTCCCTGCTCTTACGCTGCAGCAAGCTGAAGGAGGGGAAAAGCATAATGGTTAATCTCAAAGGCAAGGTCATTAGCTTGCTGCTCTTCATCATAGCTGTCCTTTTATTGTATTCCGCTCTCTACCCGGGTCCAGAAGTGCCGAAGCAGGAGCAGACTGGGAAGACGATTCAGCTTATTCTTCGGACGAGCAAAGGCGACTACTGGAAAAATGTGACGATGGGCGCACAAGCTGCCGTCAAAGAATTTGGCATTACTCTGCATGTCTCTGCTGGTGCAGATGAGGGGGATATCAAAGGGCAGCTGCAATCAGCTATGCAATCGCTGGAGACTCGGCCAGATGCAATTGTACTCGGAGCAAATGATGATGTGGCATTTCAGCCTTTTTTGGAGGAAGCTGCGAAGCGGAATATACCAGTTATCGCAATGGATAGCTTGCTAACCTCGGGGGAGACGGCTTCTTATGTCGGAATGGACAATTACTTAGCTGGCAAAGAAGCGCTGCGGGAAATCGCCAGACAGCTTGGAGGCAACGGCGATGTTGCGATTGTAACGTATAGCAAGGGTGGTATTAATGGCATTCAGCGGGAGCGGGGAATCCGTGATGCAGTTAACGAATATGAGGGACTTCACCTTGTTGGCAGTCAATTGTGCTCGGAGGCGTACCGAGAATGTGAGCAAACCGTCAGCAGTATTTTAGATAAGCAAAAGGTAGACGGCATATTAACACTTAACACAGAAACGTCGATAGGAGCGGCGTATGAACTGAAACGTAGGCAAGCGGGCAATAAGATCAAGCTGGTAGGCTTCGATAGCTCGCCGGAGCTGCTGGAGCTGCTTCAGGAAAATCAGCTGCAAACATTAATCGTACAAAATCCCTTCAGCATGGGCTATCTTAGCGTCAAGCATGCATTAGCAGCAGCAAATGGACAAGCGGTTCCCGAGAAGGTTGAAATGAATATGGAGCTTATAACGGAAGAGAATATGTTTTGGCTTAAAAATCAGAAGTTATTGTTCCCTGTTGTGCAATAATGCTCATTTTATATGCAAATAGATGAGGATATTAATAAAAGTGATGAGGATATTACATGTGAATCCCTCCAAAATTACGACATAATGAAGCAGTAGTTAATTCATCCACCAGGGGGATATAAATAATGAAAAAGTGGACAGCAGCGCTCGTTATTGGAGCATTAGCAGTTACAGCAGCAGGTTGCGGAAGCGCAAATGGCGACGGAAGTGCAAGCAGCTTGCCTAAGGCAGGCGTAGCCATTTATAAATTTGACGACACATTTATGAGCGGTGTGCGCAGCGCGATTGATACAGCGGCAGAAGGTAAATTGGCAGTAGATATCGTAGATAGCCAAAACTCGCAGCCCACACAAAATGATAAAGTTGATTTGTTTATAACTAAAAAAGTAAAAGCAATGGCAGTTAACCCGGTTGACCGTACAGCTGCTGGCATCGTTATTGATAAAGCACAAAAAGCTAATATTCCGGTAGTATTCATTAACCGCGAGCCGCTTGCTGATGATTTGGCAAAATGGGACAAGGCGTTTTTTGTAGGCGCAAAAGCTGAAGAGTCAGGCACTATGGAAGGCGAAATCATTGCTGAGTATTGGAAAGCACATCCGGAAGCGGACAAAAACGGTGACGGCGTGCTGCAATATGCGATGCTGAAAGGCGAGCCGGGGCATCAAGATGCTGAGCTTCGGACCAAGTTCTCTGTACAGGCGATTCAAGATGCTGGCATCAAAGTCGAGAATATTGCTGAAGATACTGCGATGTGGGATCGTGTTAAGGGCCAAGAAAAGATGGCAGCTTTCCTTGCTTCCAAAGGCGATAAAATTGAAGCTGTTCTGGCAAACAATGATGACATGGCGCTTGGCGCAATTGAAGCATTGAAAGCTGCTGGCTACTTTAAAGACAATAAATTTATGCCTGTTGTTGGCGTAKATGCAACGGATCCAGCTAAGCAAGCGCTGAAAGAAGGCACTTTGCTCGGTACCGTTCTAAACGATGCGTCGAACCAAGGTAAAGCAACGGTTGAGCTTATGCGCGTTCTTGCTGCAGGCGAAACACCAACGAAAGAGAATACAGGCTTTGAAATAACAGACGGTAAATACGTTTGGATTCCATACCAAAAGGTAACGCAAGAGAGCAAATAAGATAAGCGGTAAGATGGATGATCAAGAGCGGGGGAATAACGTCACTTGCGTTGCCCCTGTTTTTTTTCGCCTACTTTCTTGGCGGGCTGGACAAAGGGAGGCTATACGATGGCAAAGCAGCATCCTTATTTGCTTGAAATGAACGGGATTACCAAGACGTTTCCAGGTGTTAAGGCGCTAGATGATGTTACGTTAAAAGTACGGCCGGGCACGGTTCATGCGCTCATGGGCGAGAATGGTGCAGGTAAATCTACATTGATGAAATGTTTGTTTGGCATTTATAAGCCGGATAACGGCGAGATCATTCTTGATGAGCAAAAGGTTGATATTAAAAACTCCAAGGACGCATTGAATTATGGCGTCTCCATGATTCATCAGGAGCTGCATCCAGTGCCGCAGCGCAGCGTGATGGAGAACATTTGGCTTGGCAGATTCCCGGTAAGAGGCATAGCGCCTTTCCGGTTCATTGATCATAAAAAGATGTACCGCGACACAGCTCAGCTGTTCGAGGATTTAAATATGACGATTGACCCTCATCAGCTGGTCGGCGAGTTGTCAGTTTCCAAAATACAATCGCTCGAAATTGCAAAAGCGGTGTCCTTCAATTCCAAAATTATTGTAATGGATGAGCCTACTTCCTCGCTTACAGGCAATGAGGTAGAGCAGCTGTTCGACATAATCAATAAGCTGCGTGCACGAGGCGTTTCAATTATTTATATTTCGCACAAAATGGAAGAAATATTACGAATCTCCGATGACGTGACGATCATGCGCGACGGTAAATACATCGGTACTTGGCCAGCTCCTGAGCTGACCATCGATACGATTATTACGCGCATGGTTGGCCGAGATTTATCGGATCGATTCCCGGAGCGTACGAACATCCCAGGAGAAGTCATGCTGCGCGTAGAGGGATTAACCTCGCCGCATGCACATTCCTTCAAGGATGTATCGTTCGAGCTGAGAAAAGGTGAAATTCTCGGAATAGGCGGACTGGTTGGGGCTCAGCGTACTGAACTGATTGAGGCGTTGTTCGGGCTTCGATCCGTAAAATCAGGTGTCATCTACAAGGATGGAAAGTCGATTACGATTAAGTCGCCAATCGATGCAAAGCGCCACAAAATTGCACTATTAACTGAGGAGCGCAGGGTGACGGGGATTTTTCCGGTGTTGTCCGTAACCGAGAACACAGCGATCGCTAATCTCGATTTATATCAGAATCGCTTTGGTTTCTTAAATGAATCGAAGATGAGATCGGAAGCAGCAAAAGGTGTTGAGAAATTCAAGACGAAGACGCCGTCTGTTGATCAACTGATTCGCAACCTATCCGGCGGTAATCAGCAGAAGGTGCTGTTAGCTCGCTGGCTGCTTACAAATCCTGATATTTTGCTGCTGGACGAGCCAACAAGGGGCATTGATATCGGAGCTAAATATGAAATTTACAACATTATTATTGAGCTTGCCAAGCAAGGGAAAAGCATCATTATGATTTCGTCTGAGATGCCAGAGCTCATTGGCATGTCCGATCGCATCATGGTGATGTCGGAGGGTCGTGCCACAGGTATTCTTGAAGGCAACATGGCAACCGAGCAAAGTATTATGCGGCTTGCAGCACAGACGGGCTAATGATGAAGGATTTAAAGGAGGTTTACGGCAATGGAAGCAGCTAAAGGTTTGAAAATAAAAAATGCATTTTCGCAAAATGCCATTTGGATTGTGCTTGTCGCATTAATTTTAGGAATCGCCATTATTGATGCAAACTTTTTGTCTATAACAACGCTTAGAGATATGATGGTGCAGTCATCGACGCGAGTCATTATTGCGCTTGGCGCTGCATTTGTTCTTATCACAGCGGGAACTGACTTGTCAGCAGGGCGTGTAGTTGGACTCAGTGCGGTCGTATCCGCATCGATGCTGCAAATGCCTGAATATGCGAGCAAGTTTTTCCCTAACCTGCCTGAGCTATGGGTGATCATTCCGATTGTAATCGCGATCACGGTTGGTTTGCTGGTCGGACTATTGAACGGCTTAATCGTAGCGAAATTTAACGTACCGCCTTTTATTGCTACACTTGGTACGATGGTCGCGGTGTACGGTGCGAATTCTCTTTACTTCGATATGCCGCCAAACAACTCGCAGCCAATCGGCGGTTTGCGCAGTGATTTCACTGAAATTGGTACAGGTGCTGTTGGCAGCGGCCAATTCTCTATTCCTTATATCGTATTAATCGCTATTTTTGTAGCGTTCATCGTATGGGTTGTCTTCAATAAAACGCGTCTTGGTAAAAACATGTACGCCATTGGCGGCAACATTCAAGCGGCTCATGTATCCGGCATTAACGTGGCTAAAAACTTGATGTGGATTTATGCAATTGCGGGTGCTTTGTACGGCTTAGCGGGTGTGCTCGAAGCAGCGCGTACGGGCGGCGCGTCGAACAACTACGGCAATATGTATGAGCTTGATGCCATTGCTGCATGCGTGGTCGGCGGCGTTTCAACAACTGGCGGCGTAGGCAGAGTGAAAGGGATCATCGCAGGTGTTCTTATTTTCACTGTCATCAACTATGGTTTGACTTATATCGGTATTAACCCGAACTGGCAGCTGATTATCAAAGGTTTGATTATCGTTGTTGCTGTAGCGTTTGATATTCGCAAATATGTAGCGAAGAAGTAAAACGAGAACGAAGCAGAAGCTGTCTCAGAAGGTCGATGACCTTGTGGCAGCTTCTTCTTTCATTCACACGATAGGTTTTCATTGTACTTCGCGCAACTGGTGGCAGCTATTCAGCAATGATGCTTTTAGATATGCAGGCTAAGACTTCTCCTCAATCACACGCTCAATATACTTCGCTACTCCATCCTCATCGTTGCTCTCTACGACTAGCGTGGACAGCTCAATGAGAGTAGGATGCGCATTGGAAACAGCGACCTTGGTGCCGGCAGCTTCGAACATCCCTAAGTCATTCAGATTGTCACCGAACACCGTAACGTCCTCAGGCGTACATTGCATCAGCTCAGCCCATTGCTTCAAGCCTTCTTTTTTATTGGCTTTGCTGTGGCTGAATTCTAGAAAATAATGATCTTTTATATATTGATCCTTCATGAGATGAACATGAACCCGATCGCCGAATGTACGCTGTACTTCATCCTTAAGCGGCTCAAGCTCATGCAGCAAGCCAATATAAGTCACAATCAGCGTCCTAAAGGCATCCGAGCATTCGAGCAGCGGCATTTCTCCAAAACGAGGATCATTAGGGCGGCTCTCGTAGAAGGTTATGTCGCCAATTCGCAGCAGCTTCTCGTGGAATACACGTTCCTTATCCTCCGCATCAAKGGCGAACAAGAAGGGAATTAGACTTTGTTTTCTTCCTAGATCAATAATTTGATTTGTCGTTTCGTTATCCAGCCAGTATCCGCCTATGACCTTAGATGAAATGGGATCAAAGATAACCGCGCCATTATATAAAACGATCGGATTTTTCCACGGGATAACAGATACGATTTTGTTAGAGCTGATATAGCTTCTTGCCGTTGCGTAACTAATGATGATACCTTGCTTCATCGCATGGTTTATGACGTTTATCGTATACTCGGACAAGGTAGCATCCGATTGAAGCAGCGTTCCATCGAGATCTGTAAGGAAATGATTGTTTGCCATTAATAAAGCCCCCTGTTATTCATGATTAGGAAGTAGGGCTCCCGCCCATGCTTTCACGAGCCGGCGCAACCCTCGTTCCAATTCTTTCTCGTTTAATCCGCCGAACCCCAAATACAATCTTACAAAACGACCGGGCAGGATAGGCGTATCCTGTGCAGCATACACGTAAACGTCCTCCGAAGCAGCAAGCTTAATCAGCTCCTCGGCACTGCACATTGTTTGAACAGCGATTTCCACATGCATCCCTGCACAATCCCCATGAACCTGCACATGCTCGGGCAAATAAGTGTCAATGAGCTGAAGCATCTTAGCACGTTTTTTACGATAAAGATTGCGAACCTTCCTTACATGCCTGTACCAATGCCCTCGTTCCATGAACAGCTGCATGGCCCACTGATCAATGCGTGATGGACTCGTAAGTGTGTGCTCTATAGCTTGCAGCTTGCTGAGCAGCGGAGTCGGGACAACCATATAGTTCATACGCAGCGCGGGTGTGAAGGCTTTGGAAAACGTCCCAATATAAATGACGCTGCCCTGATGATCCATTCCTTGAAGAGAAGGGATGGTTTTGCCTGAATAACGAAACTCTCCGTCGTAGTCATCCTCAATGATATAGGCGCTGTTTGTGCTTGCCCAGTGGAGCAGCAGCTGCCTAGTGGAGTAAGGCAATGAGCTCCCAGTAGGACGATGTGAAGGAGTGACATATAAGATTCGAATTTGTTTGTCTTCTAATATAGAAACGAAGTTCTCCATGTTATGGATGGGGACAGGAGCGACGTTGTAGCCGTGCTGCTGGAAGGCAGCTCTTACCTGAGCGATACCGGCTTCTTCCACTGCAATTGTAGATGCACCGTGTAGCAATTTAGCGAGAATTTGTGTGCTGTAAGAAAAACCTGATCCAATAATGATTTGTTCAGGCGTGCAATTGACGCCTCTTGAACGCTTTAAATAGTAAGACAATTGCAAACGCAAATCGTATTCGCCCCGCGGATCGCCATACTGATGAACATAATTCGCATGGAGAGATAGGGCATCATGAAGGACGGACTTCCATGCGCGAATGGGGAATGATTGTCCGTCCACGGCGAGCAGGCTGAAATCGACGACTGCGTCGTTTTGGATAGGAATCGGAATGGAATGGCGATGTATGCTAGCTTTTTCTTCTAAAATCTCTGTATGAACCATGGCAGCAGCAGGAGTTAATTGTGACTGTATAACAAATAGACCGGCGCGCGGCTTGCTAACCACATAACCTTCTTCCAGCAGTATGTGATAAGCCGTTTCAATTGTCGTTTTACTAAGCTTCGATTGCTCGCGGAGCGATCGAATTGATGGAAGCTTTGTTCCATCCGCTAGAGCACCAGATTGGATGAGTTTCCGTAAATGTCTGTACAACACCAAATAGACAGGGCCTTGCTCTTCTTCTGAAAGGTTGATATCCATCTTATCACCACACAATCTGACCCTTAAAATTCATATAAATCTGACACTGTGGTAGAGGTCAATTTCAGTATAAACTTTGGCATAGGCTTCCATCAATAACAAGAAATATAAATGGAGAGAAGGGGTTGCTATGCCGCAAGTAGAAGGAACCGTTGAAAGTAGATTGGCAACATTAGGGATTATTGTACCAAAGGCGAGCGAGCCCGCAGCTAAATACGCTAACTGCGTATTTTCAAATGGACTTCTGTTTGTTTCTGGCAAAGGACCTGCGGCCACGATAAAAGGGAAGCTTGGCAACGAGTTTACGACAGCAGAAGGTTATCAACTCGCTAGGCAGACAGGAATTGAAGTTCTCGCCGTATTAAAGCATTCACTAGAGCGGTTGGATCTTGTGACTCGCGTCGTAAAGGTACAAGGTTTTGTGAATGCTGATCCGAGCTATGAAGAGCATCATAAGGTACTCGATGGCTTCTCGGATTTGATGGTGGAGGTATTTGGCGAGAGAGGAATTCATGCACGTTCGGTCATGGGGGCGAGCTCCTTAAGATATCAGCTGCCGATCATTGTTGATTCTATTTTTGAAGTGGCCACGGAATAAAGTCTTCTAATTATTAGCCGTTGCATTTGTTTTTATATTGCCTTAACATTAAAGTTTAAGAAAGCCGTCAGGTGATGACGGTTTTTTTATATTTAATGAAGTGCAAATTTCTAAGGAGTGAGCGTCTTGCAGTTTTTCCCTAAACGTTATGACAGATCACTGTTTATCGTTATATTCATCTTTATGATGTTGAAAATGCTCCTGTTTCGCCATTTCGTCTTTTCGGGCATACAGGTGGAGAGCTTGCTGCCTGATGCAGCAGCCGTACTTGCACTGCTTCTGCTGCTGGAGCTAGTCACCTCTGCGAGGTGGAGAGGAGCCGTATTTGGACTCGTGAATGCCGTGTTTTCCTTGCTGCTATTTGCTTCAACGGTGTATGTCAGTTATTACGGAACAGTACCTACGTATACCGCACTGCATGGACTTGACCAGGTACTGCAAATTAGGACAAGCGTAGGGTCTATTATTTTGCCTGCTTATTATATTTACTTTCTGGATGTTGCCGTCTTGGCAGCTCTATATATCGTTAAACGTGTCAGAGGAATACGCAGCGATGGACGCAAGCGAATTGCCAAACCTCTATACACAGCCATTGCAGCTGTTCTATGTATTGCGATCTCGGGTGGATTCATTTGGTCCGCGAGTACGATTCCGAATGAAATCGTGAAAGCTGAGAATTTAGGCTATATCAATTATCAGGTAGCGGCAGCCGTTAAGGCGAGCAAAGAGCAGGCCGCGCTGAAAAATGGCAATGTAGAAGAAACAGGGGCTGATGCGGTAGCACTCAAATCCTCCTATTTTGAACAAGCTGGAGAGATGGTCGTTGCAGGCATGCCAAATTATTTCGGATCTGCCAAAGGTAAAAATGTGATCGTCGTTCAAATGGAGGCGTTCCAAAACTTTGCCATCAATTTGTCTGTCGGTGGTCAGGCGGTTACGCCTGTTCTTAATCAGCTAGCGAAGGAAAGCTTCTACTTTCCTTATGTATTCCAACAAATTGGACAAGGGAATACTGCGGACGCTGAATTCATGTCAAATACTTCTATCTATCCAACCGGGGATATGGCGATGTCTACAGGCTATGGTGATCGAGAGCTGCCGAGTCTTCCGAGACTGCTTGGAGAAAGCGGGTATGAATCGGGCACCTTTCATATTAATGATGTGACTTTTTGGGATCGCAACCGAATGTATCCTGCGCTAGGTTTTACGGCATATTATGATAAAGCATCATTTAAAAATGATCATTTTAATTCTTTTGGCGCATCGGATGAGGAGCTTTACAGGGTCGGTCTTGAAAAGCTTAACGATATGAAGGAGCAAGGCAAGTCTTTTTATGCTCAATTCGTAACTGCATCCAGTCATCATCCTTTCAAGGTTCCAACGGAGCTTCAGCATATTACGATGCCGGACGCCTTGCAAGGAACGCAGCTGGGCAATTATTTGACCGCATTAAATTATACCGATTATGAACTAGGCCGTTTTATTGAGGGGCTCAAWGCGAACGGCATGTGGGAAAACACGGTGTTGGTTGCCTATGGCGATCACGCTGGTCTACAAACGACAGACAATGATCCTGCATGGGTTAGTGAGCAGCTGGGCATCCACTATGATGAGCAAATTAGCCGCTTAAACATCCCGCTTATTGTTCATGTACCTGGCATAGAGGGAAAAACCGTTAATCAGGTTGGCGGTCAGGTTGATATTATGCCTACCATTGCAAATTTACTAGGCATATCGCTTGATGATCAAACATTTACGGCATTTGGTCATGATTTGCTTAATATTTCTCAAAATGTAATCGGTATGCGGTATTATTTGCCGACAGGATCATTTTTTAATAATGACATCTTATTTATACCTGGCAAAGGCTTTGAGGACGGAACTGCCGTCGATATTAGAACGAAAAAGCCAGTAGCCGACTTCAGCAAATATCGTGGAGATTATGATTATATACTGGAACTCATGAAGCTTTCGGATGATTATGTACGTCTGCTGCCGAAGCGGGCACCATAGAAACAGATGAAATGCCTCTTGTCTATCCGGACTTGAGGCATTTTTTTCTTCGCAAATGCAATTATAAGCTTTTATGGAGGCAGGCAATGAGGTAAGATGGATATAGCTACAGAAGGTACTCTATTCCAATAAACGTAAGGAATCGATGAGACATGCGAATTGGTTTTTTTGATTCAGGGCTTGGCGGGCTTACCGTATTAGCGGAGGCACTTCAAAGACTACCTGATAAGGATTTTCTTTATATGGCGGACACGCTCCATGTTCCCTATGGGACGAAGTCAGAGGAAGACGTGAAAGCGTACATTTTTGAAACGGTTGGTTTAATGATGGAAGAGGGCATAGATGCATTGGTCGTCGCTTGCAATACAGCGACCAGTATTGCAATTAACGAGTTAAGAGAGCGTTATTCCCTGCCCATTGTCGGCATGGAGCCTGCTGTTAAGCCAGCAGTAGAAATGAATCGAGCAACAGGCAAAAGGGTACTCGTCTTCGCAACGCAGTTAACGCTACAATTGCCAAAATATTACGCACTCGTGTCACGCGTGGATGAGATGGGAATCGTGGATTCACTGCCTCTGCCGGAGCTTGTGCGTTATTGTGAGGCGCTGCAATTCGATAAACAGATTATCAACGAATATTTCCGGGCAAAGCTCGCAAACTATGATTTAGACAATTACGGAATTATCGTACTCGGCTGTACACATTATCCTTTCTACAAGGATATATTGAGGGAGCTGCTTCCTGCTCATATCGAGATTGTGGATGGGAATGTGGGAACGGTGAAACGCTTATCCGCATTATTAAGCCGCTATGGCATTCCCGGAGGCGGAGGCAACGGTAACGTACGCTTTATGTGCTCGGGCCAAGAGCCTGCCTACATGGACAAGATGCAAAAGGCACTTTCGATTTTACGTGAAAAAAATGTTTTAACACAGTCACTTCAAAGCTAATTCGAAGCAAAAGGCGGGCAGCGCTCATCATGAGTGCTGCCCGCCTTTTTTTATGACGATTATATGATTGCCGGCGGTTCTTCCAAAGTAAGCAAAACAGGACAATGATCGCTGCCCAAAATATGAGTGTCAATGGACGCATCGATGAGCAGTGGGCTCAGTCTTGAAGAGGCTAAGAAATAATCGATCCGCCATCCCACGTTCCGCTCGCGCACCTTCATCATGTACGACCACCAGCTGTACACATCTGTACGATCCGGGTAAAAATGTCTAAATGTATCGAGGAAGCCAGTTGCTAGCAGCTCCGTCATTTTGCCGCGCTCTTCAATTGTAAAACCGGAGTTGCCTAAATTAGGTTTCGGATGCTTAAGATCAATCTCCTGATGGGCTACGTTCAAATCACCGCAAACAATGACAGGCTTTAAGGCATCAAGCTGCTGAAGATAACCGCGGAAGCGATCTTCCCATTCCATTCGGTAATCCAATCGCGATAAGTCACGTTTGGCGTTAGGCGTATATACCGTAACTAGATAGAATCCTTCAAACTCCAGCGTAATGACTCGTCCCTCTGGCTCCGAGTTTTCCTCAATACCATAGTGCACGGAGAGAGGTTTTATGCGGGTGAACACCGCAGTGCCTGAGTAACCTTTCTTAATCGCGTAATTCCAATATTGCGAGTACTCCTCACCAAGCTCCATGCTGATTTGTCCATCCTGCAGCTTCGTTTCTTGCAGGCAAAAAATATCTGCATCCGTTTCCTTGAAATAATCGTTAAAGCCTTTCGTTACGCATGCCCGTAAACCATTTACGTTCCAAGATACTAGCTTAATCATGATCTATCTCCTTACGTTTTCTATCATTACGTACTAGTTTATCATATTTTCTTCAAAGGACTGTTGGAAACATCATGCTCTGTGGATAAAAAAAGGCTGTGCCAAGCGATTAGACACCTGCTAGACAAACACATTAGTTAATATATATAAAATATCATTTGCAAACGTTATATACAGTTAAGTATTTTAATGTAAAAATTGATAGTGACGATAATATAGACTTAAGCAGCATTTCTGCGATAGATGAGATTGCTTATAAGAACCGTAAACGTTTGAAGAAGAAGGAGGCTGTCATGATAAAAATATATAAGAGTGAATCAGGGAAAGAACAGGTTCTGCGTTCCTATAATGCGCTTCTGGAGCTGTGGCCAACGGAATTTGAGGAGCTGGACATTAACACCAAATACGGCGTCACGCATTGTCTTATTTCTGGTCATAAATCGAATCCGCCGCTGCTGCTGCTTCATGGCGTTGGAGATAATTCGGCGGTGATGTGGATGCTGAACATAAAGGAATTATCCAACCATTTTTATTGCATTGCAGTAGATACGATGGGTGGACCAGGAAAAAGTGTGCCTAACGAAAACTTTCAGAAAAAGACGTTTGATCAGGTGGATTGGATCAATGAAATCGTTGATCAAATGGGACTGAATCAATTTCATATCGCTGGTGTGTCGAATGGAGCTTATATGGCTTTTAATTATACGGTTAACGAGGCAAGTAGAGTGAACAGAGTCGTTTGCATGGAGGGAGGTATCGTTACAACACCAATTAAAACGATGGTGAGCACCTTAATGATGATGATGCCGGAAATGCTGATTCCAACCCGCAATAATATGCTTAAAATTATAAAAAAGCTAAGCTCGCCCCAATCCCGCGTTTATGAACAGCATCCCGAATTAGCGGAGCATCTTGTTCTTGCCATGAAAAATCACAATCAACAAGCGATGTTTGCACATAAGCTGCAGAAATATGATCAAGCGTCAGCAGCTGCGATAAAGGATAAGCTGTATTTTCTGATGGGTGAGTACAAGCTATCCCATAAGAAGGATTTTTTGCAGGTATTAAACGCAGGACAATTTCGTTACAAAATAATCCCTCATGCAGGACACGGTGTTAATCATGAACAGCCTGATGCTGTACATAATGAACTAATCCCATTTTTACTTCATTGAACTTGTTTTGTTCGGAGTAAGAGATCATACGAAGCGACTAGGCCGACACACTCTCTATATGGAGAAAGAGCTCGGTCCTTTTTTGCGTGTGGTAAAAGTTGGTTGACATGTCTTTACCCTAATGATAGGATAAAAGTATACTAAAACTAGGAAATATGATTTTAAGATAAATGCAGCAAGGAGGCATGGGCATGAATCAACATAGTGAACAGAGCCAGCTTGATCTTCGGTTATTTCGTATATGGTTCAAAGCATCTAAGGCAGTTGGCGACAATGTGCGCAAGGATATTGAAAGCCATGGCATTAGTCAGGAACATTTTATGATATTGGAGCTTTTGTATAGCAAGGGGCCTCATCCGATACAGAAAATAAGTGAAAAGTTCTGCATTCCAAGCGGCAGCATTACCTATGTTGTTGATAAGCTTGAGAAAAAAGGATATGTGAGACGAGAGCCAAGCGCTACCGACCGTAGAGGCTCAAACGTCATTCTTACCGAAGCGGGACAAATGCTGTTTGATGATATTTTTCCGAAGCATGCGGATGTCATTACACGCAATTTCAGTTCTGTAAGCAACGAGGATAAAGAGAAGCTGATTGAGCTATTAAAAACGATCGGCATTAATGCAGAACAACTGAGCGAATAACATAAAAGTTTAAGGGGATGTATCAGATGACAACGATTAATCTTGCTATTATATATTACAGTGTAACGGGAACAAATTATCAAATGGCGCAGTGGGCAGCAGAGGGTGCGAAAGCAGCTGGAGCTGAGGTGAAAATATTGAAGACGCCTGAGCTTGCCTCAGAAGAAGCAATACAAGCTAACCCCATCTGGAGAACTCATGTTGCAGAGACGCAAGATATACCTGAGGTTACCTATAAGGATCTGGAATGGGCGGACGCTATTATATTTAGTATTCCATCACGCTTTGGCGGTATGCCTGGTCCTGTTAAGCAGTTTCTTGATTCGACAGGCTCACTTTGGTTTAACGGCAAGTTAGTCAATAAAGTAGTCAGCGGAATGACTTCGGCTCAGAATGCTCATGGCGGTCAAGAGCAAACCATCCTTGGACTGTACACTTCGATGTACCATTGGGGAGCGATAGTAGCTGCACCGGGTTATTCGAGTCCAGTTACCTTTGAAGCTGGCGGCAATCCATATGGGACAAGCGTGACAGTGCAAGGCGGGAAAATGGTTGAGGATGTAAAAGCAGCAGTGGAATATCAAGCTAAGCGTACAGTCAATGTTGCGCAGTGGGTCAAGCAAGGGCTCGCTCAAGCTTAAGCAGAAAATAAGAAGAGGCAGAGGGATACTGCCTCTTTTTTTTGTGCTATTATGGTATGGTAATCGCAGCGATCTTCGATGAACAATGGGTATGACAGCCTTGAAAGGCGGGAATTACGGTGAACGCAAGCAAAAGTACATTTTGGAAGTCCTATATGAGCGGTTTAAAATTGCATGTTGCCATAGCCGACTATACGAAGGTGCCGCTTTCGTGGAAGGACGATAATTATACGACGGATGTGAATAAGCTATATTATATCCAAGAGGGCGAAGGGTACATTAAGGCCGGGAATCAAATTTATTATCCAAAGCCCGGTGATCTGTGTCTGCTGCCCGCAGATGTCGTACAATCCTATGGAACGATTAATACGAATACTTACGGGAAATATTGGTGCCACTTCACTGCAAAAATAGATAATTTCAACCTGTTTCAACTGCTCGAAATGCCCGTCATGATATCGATATCCGATCACGAAGGCTTGAAGGGTAAATTTGAAAGGCTGGTACACCATCATAAGAGTGAAGACTGGACATCCGAGCTGCAGCTGCAGTCGGCGTTTCTTGAGATTATGGCCATGATGCTGGAGCAGGCTGAGGATGTGACAATCAAAACACCGGCAACCAGCTCATTTGAGAAGCTGAATGTCGTGCTGACCTATATTGAAGAGCATTTATCGGAAAATATTACAGTAGATACTCTTGCTCAGCTTGTACATTTTCACCCTAATTATTTTATACGCATGTTCAAAAATACGACAGGGCTCTCACCTATTCAATATGTGAATCGCAAGCGTATGGACAAAGGACGGCAGCTGCTATCCTTTACTTCACTTAGCATCTCGGCAATAGCTGAATCTCTAGGTATGGACGCCACTTATTTCTCTCGTTTATTCAAAGAGTATATGGCTTTGTCACCGAGCGAATATAGGGAGCTTTCACTGAAATGATTAATTAATAAACCGTCGCTATTTAAGGCGACGGCTTTTTTTTGTGAGTACAAACAAAATGTTTCCATTTTCTTCACAGGAGGGAATTGAAAGGCGCTAATTTTACCCATATATTAGATAATGAAAAGGTAAATGGAAGGGAGTGTTATGCCATTAACAAACTTTATAAAAAGAATATTAGTTTCTTTATTGCTTCAAGCTTCATTATCATATTGCTGGATCTTCTATTTGCTAATTCTGTTCTAATTAAAGAGAACGATCAGCTGCTGACGCTTGGCATTGCATTAGATTTTGTCGTTGTTATTCCTTTATTGCTGTACTTTCTATGGTTTCGCAAGCTGAATTTCAAGATCGCATCCATCATACCTTTTGCTCTTCTGGGTTATTTAGCATTAGCGTTATTTGTACCAAACACCGATCAAGAAACGATGAACGCTATAAAATATTTTCTTATTCCGCTGCCGCCTTTTATTTTAGCTTTAAAAATCTATGATATTGCGGCTGCCTATAAGCGTTATAAAAAAGTGGATAATCATCCTATAGAAACACTTCGGAAAAGTCTAGAAGAGACCATTCGCCATCCCAAAATTGCAGCTTTACTCACTCATGAATTATCTGTTTTTTATTACACCTTGTTCGCATGGAGAGAAACACCTTTCATTCGAACGGGGTCTGCCTCGTTTAGTTATCATAAAAACTCTAACAAACTGATAACCTTACTCGTATTTTCGAAAATATTGATTATTGAAGGGGTATGCATGCACATTCTGCTTGCGCAATGGTCGCATACCGCTGCATGGTTACTCTCATTAGGAAATGTATATATTATTATGCTGCTAGTTGCTGATTACCGAGCGATGTGCTTAAATCCTATTTTGGTATCAGATCAACAAATAAGGTTTCAGTATGGCATTCAGATGTATTCGGATATGAATATCAATACGGTTGCATCCATTTCGGCCATTACATTCGAGAAATTAGCTAAGGATAAAATGAAAAAAACGATAAAGATTCTGGACACAGAACCTAATGTGCATATGATATTAAAAGAAGAAATCACGGTTATTACGGCGTTTGGGATTCGAGAACAAGTTGACCAAATCTATTTATTTGTAGATAAACCTCTTGAATTTCAAACGAAATGCCATCAGTTGATGGAGGCAAGCAAAAAGGACAGCGAATAGTTCGCTTGCCCTGTTATGCTTTCGGATTCATATTTTCTCTAACGAACTGTATCATGCTTATTAAGCAAAAAATGATCTTTTTCAAACGCTAACGAACCTGATTATCGTTATATCATGCTCTACAGGATGATACGAGCTGTTTTTCTCGAAATAGCGATGCTGGAGTTCGTTGCCATAATAATTGCTTGCGAATGGTTTAAATAAGAGCTGCTGAGTTCGTAACAGCGGTGCAGCGTACGCCAAAAACAAAGGAGCTAAGCGGATTCAAATCGCTTAGCTCCTTTGTTATTCCGAACTTTTTCCCATGATTAGGATTGTTCTGCACAACTAGTTCTTTTGGGACAACCTTTATGCTGCAAGTATAAGAACTCCGATGGAATCAAGGATAAAAGCTGTTTGCAGGCGTAGTTGTCGAACACCAGCGGGAATTGAATAGTGATCTGATCAAAATATCCTTCGCTTCATCCGTGCCGATATAGCGCAGTGCTTCTAGAGCATGAGCTCTTACATAACGGTTCTCATCATCGAGTACTGCCGCCAAAGCGGGAACGGCTGCTGCCGCTGTAGCACCCATGCGGGACAAGGACAGCCCAGCTGTAAATCGTACTTGAACATCCTCATCGGACAAGGCTGTAATAAGACCCTTCACTGCAATTTCTGAAGAATTAGACAAAATGCCAAGTGCTTCAACGACTGCAATTCTTACTGTCGCATCGGAGTGGGACAGAAGTTCAACAAGCTTTGGAAGCGCGGATTCAGCATAGCTGCGAAGCTCGCCAAGTGCGAATATAGCATGTTGTACAGTCTCTGAGCGATCGCTCTCTAGTGCGTCGATCAATCCGCTTACTGCATCTGAGCCTGYGATGGACAGTCCATAAGCAGACGTGCGTGATACGTCTAATCTCTCATGATGAAGACCAGCCAGCAGTACTTTCACGCCTGGAGCGCCATATTTAGCAAGCTCATAGGCAGCATTCAAGGCATTTGGTTCGAAGCTATCTTCCAAAGCCGTTGCCAGTGCGGCTAATTTCTCTTCGTTTGCTTCCGCAGTGTTTGCTAGACTGCCTAGCTTACCTGACATCCAGTTCCATGTTTCTTCCCACATGTCTTCGTGGTTTGCGATTGGCAGGGCAAGGTCAGCAGGCTCTTTCCACTCGGAAATCAGATTATTCCATGAAGGCTTAGTTGGAACAGCTGTACGCATAAATTCAAATTTAAGCATGTAACGAGCATTGCCTAATACATTTGGTGTTGAACGGTGCCAGATATCATAGTGGATGAGTGCAAATGTACCTGCTTCACCGCTAGCGTAAGCTTCTCCTTGCACCTCGTCAGAAGCAAAGGTGCGTGATTCATAGTTTTGGGTGCCAGGCACAACGCTAGTAGGCCCAAGCTCAATTGGCGTGTTTTGCGGGAAGTACATAATCATAGCCCACCATGGGTGGTGGTTGCGCATACGGGAGTAGCCCCAGTAGCTGTCCTTATGCCAACCACCAGCAACCGGCTGTGCATTAAAGTGGCCATGGCGATGGGCATGCAGCATGTAATTTGGACCCAGTACGCTTGTTAATGCGCCTGTAATAACGGGGCTGTCGAAAGCCTGTTGTATTTCTCGGATTCGCGGCAGCAGGTTGTTGCCGGGATTGCCTTCCTCGTCATATACTTTTCCAAGTTCAGCTGTCATGGCTTGATGGAAGGATTCAGGGAAATCTGTTTTTAGAATAAGAAAGCCTTCAGTTATAAACTTTTGCATTTGTTCGTCAGTGAGTAGAAGCGGTGATTGATTCATATAATGGATGACCTCCTAATGTTGTGGTGATAAACCGATTATATGAGAAGTCGGACCAATGCTACATACACGAAACTAAGTGAAGCTTGCATAAAACTAACTTCCTGTTTGTCAGCCAAAAAAGCTGCTCATTTGAGCAGCTTTTTAATATTTTTTAATTTTCCTGCATAAGGAGGGAAGACGAGTCCAAGCTCAAACTTGGTGCTTTTCTTCAATATACTCTTCTGATGCGAGAACAGATCAAAGCTGTATTTGCCATGATAGGCTCCTACACCTGAGCTGCCAACACCGCCAAATGGCAAATAGGGATTAGAGACGTGCATAATCGTATCGTTAATACAGCCGCCGCCGAAGGAAACACGGCTCATAACCTCATCCTCCAGCGCTTTATTCTCTGTAAATAAGTAAAGGGAAAGCGGCTTTGGATGGGCGTTAATCATTCGAATGGCCTCATGGTTATCTCGGTACTCCATGACAGGCAAAATAGGGCCAAATAATTCTTCTGACATCGCCGCGCTATCCCATGAAACACCATCCAGTATTGTCGGTTCGATAAAGAGGTCTGCGCGGTCTGTGTCTCCTCCATAAACGATGCTGGCTTTGTCTTGCTCCAGAATGGAAGCAAGCCTGTCAAATTGACGTTGATTAATGATTCGACCATAATCTTTGTTGCTTTGTATAGAAGATCCATAGAAGGATTGGATGACTTCCTTCATTTTTGCGACCAGCTTTTCTTTAATATCCTGATGAGCCAGCACATAATCGGGTGARATACAGGTTTGGCCGGTATTCATTAATTTGCCCCAGATAATCCGCTTGGCAGCGATCTCGAGATTAGCGGTAGAATCTACAATGACAGGGCTTTTTCCTCCGAGCTCAAGCGTGACAGGCACAAGGTTTTTGGCAGCCGCCTCCATAACGATTTTGCCCACCGCGATGCTGCCTGTGAAAAAAATATAATCAACCGGCGCGTGGATGAGCAATGAGGTCGTTTCCTTCTCCCCCTCCATGACTTTAATGTAGGTGGGATCAAAGGTTTCATTTATGATTTTACTTATTAAAGCTGAAACATGAGGCGAGCTTTCGGATGGTTTGAGAATGGCACAATTGCCTGCGGCAATGGCTCCGATAAGCGGCTCGATGACAAGCTGGAATGGATAGTTGAAGGGACCAATTATTAAAGCTGTGCCGTAGGGCTCCTTCATAATACGGCTGGAAGATGGAAACAGATAAATCGGTGTTTTCACCTTCTGCGGCTTCATCCACTTTTTGAGATGCTTAATGACATGTCGAATGCTATTGGTTACGATTATAATTTCTGTCATATGGGTCTCTAGTTCGCTTTTGCGAAGGTCTTGGTAAAGCGCCTCGACGATTTCCTGCTCATGACGCTGTATGGCTTGCAGCAATCGTTGCAATTGATTCAGCTTAAAGCGCAGCTCCTTGGTCTGGCCTTGTTCGAAAAATGTTTTTTGCTCTAGCACAATCTGTTCAATATCTTCTGCTCTTAATGAACTCATTCCGCAACCCTCCTTACCTATCCACATATTAACAGGTAATGAAACGAACTTCCACTTGGATATTGAGTTAGCGATCTCATTTTTTTTGCATATTAACACACAAAGAAAAACAGGGTACCCGTCCTCTGAAAATCAAAGAGGGATATCCTGTTTAGATGGTATTAAAGTGCTTCTTTAATGATCTTTTTGTAATAAGAGACGGAAAGAATTCCGAATATGGAGTAAAGGATGGTATATAGCAGCATGACTATAATCATCGGAGTTAAAAGCTCTGTTCCAAAGAAAAACCATCCGGATTTGACTGCAAAGTAGCTGTGAAGCAGCCCAACCACTAAGGGAATGCCAAAGTTGAACATTTGTTTTATTTTTATGCCCCTTAACAAATCAGCCCTTGTGAAGCCGAGCTTTCGAAGGATGGTATAGTTCGGCTTTTCCTCTTCGCTTTCTCCCATCTGCTTAAAATAGAGAATATTGCCGGATGTGATAAGAAAGGTTAATCCAAGGAAAGCAACGATAAACATAATCAAGCCCATCGTTTGTTTTTGCTGGTTGCTTGTATTAAGCTGAGAATCATTTCTGTTGTGCTCAGAGAACTTCATCTCATTGAATAGCTGAGTCGCTTCTTTTAGATCAGAACGATCTTTCATATTAATTCCGATATGCAGGGTAGAGTGTTTCTGAATAGCCGGATCAAGATGATTATTTAAGCGCTCAAAAACAGAATCATCGACGATAACTACAGGCAATCCGCCGCTTTTAAACCACCAAGAGACGATGGGCTGCTCCTTAAGTCCGATATATTGTTGTGGAATACTTTGAGTAGGATTCACTAGCTGTACAGGCCCTGAGTCCTTCAAAGACATGAATTGTTTGAGCATGCTGCTGTAACCAGAGAGATAGACCTCGTCTTGAGACAGTTTAATACCGTCAACAGATTTTTCGCTGACAACGGGCAAGGTCATAATACCCGTAGCCCCATTCACGCTTACCACTTCAAGATTGTTATTCATAATACTCTTCAAATTGACGTCTACCTGAATGACAGGAATCATTTTTTCGGTATGCGCCAGCTTGTTTTTGTTTAGCGCTTCTTTAAACTGCTCCGCGTCCTGAACGTTCATAAATGCAAAATGTTCGGGAACATTGTTTTTGGCTGTTTTTTCGGCAGAGTAATAAGAGATATAGCTTAAGGACAATAAGCCGATAGCAAGCGCCGACACGGTCGTAATGATGGTGAGCAGCAGCGCATTTGATTTCATCCGGAACATAATAGACGAGAGAGATAAGGTTTCATTTATGTTAAGGTAACCGTTTTTCTGCTTTCGGATCACGTTGAAAATAAAGCTGACCGATCCTTTATAGAAAAGGAAAGTTCCAAGGATAACCGAGCCGAGTATGCCGATCATGGCAGCAAAGAGCGCGGTCATCGTCACAAATTTACCTCCGAACAGTTCGGAAGAAATATAATAGCCAAGGGAAATGAGCAGCAGTCCGGCAATGCCGATTAGCATTTCCAGAATAGACACTCTTCTTGCTTTGCCTTCTGTGACGGAATTCACTCTAAACAGCGATAATATCGTTTGTTTTTTTATAAATAAATAATTCATCAACATAATCAGAAGATAAATAACTAAAAAAATAATTATAGTTTGCTTGAATGCTTGGGTGGAGAAATGGAGCTCTGCGGCCACCTCAACACCGATCGTTTTAAATAAAATCATAATAATTAATTTGGACACAGAGAAACCGACCAGAACCCCCAGCAGGATGGAGCCGAAATAAAGAAAAAAGTTTTCCAGCGTCAGAATGCGGAAAATTTTGTTTTTGGTCATTCCGATAAGCTGAAATAAGCCGATTTCCTTGCTGCGCCTTTTAATAAAGATGGTATTGGCGTACAGCAGAAAAATAGAAACGATTCCAACAAGCAAATAAGAAGCAGTCTTAATGGCGGCAGCCCCTTTAACAGAGCCTTTCGCCTCATCCATGGCAGGATCAAACTGCAGGGTGACAAAGGCGAAATAAAGAGCAGCGCTAAACACGAGAGCAAACACATAGAGATAATAATTTTTTAGATTCTTTTTTAGATTGCGGAAAATGAGTTGATTAATGCTCATGGTGCACCCCGCTTAGTACACTTTGTGTTGCCATAATATCGTTGAAGAATTTTTGCCGCGTTTGTTCTCCCTTATAAAGCTGAGAATAGATTTGTCCATCCTTGATGAAGATGACTCTGCTGCAATAGCTGGCAGCTACCGGATCGTGAGTGACCATGGCGATTGTAGCTTGTCTTTTTTGATTTAAACCACTCAGCTTGTTCAGTAAATCAGAGGCGGATTTGGAATCAAGGGCACCTGTCGGTTCGTCAGCGAAAATAATGCTTGGCTCATGAATGAAGGCTCTTGCAGCGGATGTACGTTGCTTTTGACCGCCAGATATTTCATTGGGATACTTATTGCGGAGCTCATAAATGCCAAGCTCGGTCGCTACCGCCTGAAATTTACGCTCGGCTTCTTTTTTTGGCGTCTTCGTAATTGACAGCGGCAATAAAATGTTTTCTTTGACCGTTAGCGTGTCTAACAAATTGTATTCCTGAAAAATAAAGCCTAAACGATTTTTACGAAATTCAGCCAATTGTTTTTCTTTTAACCCAGAAATAACTTTCCCTTCGATTTTAATCGAGCCGCTGCTAATGTGGTCAATCGATGAAAGCACGTTAAGCAAGGTTGTTTTTCCTGAGCCGGATGCGCCCATGATGCTGACGAATTCCCCTTTTTCAATGCTAATATCAAGCCCGCATAATACTTCCTGCTTATTGAATTTATTTCCATAAATTTTATGAATTTTGGTTGCTTCCAGAATGAACATGTGATTAACACTCTCCCTAGGTCTATTACTTGTATTGTAAATCGAATGTCCGATTAGTTCCTTCGAATGACCGAACAAATAATAGAAGCATGTGACAATGTTGTCACATGCTTGTGATACGAACGAATTCATTTCGTTGCGGGAAAGTTAAGGTGAACGCTGTTCCTGCTCCAAGCTCAGATTTGACATGGACACGGATCAACAGCGATTGAGCTGCTTTTTGAGCTAAATACAATCCCATGCCTGTTGCGGCGCTGTCTTGGTGCATCGTCGTCGATGTAAAGCCTTTATCGAAAATGCGAGGCAGATCCTTCGGGTCGATGCCGCGTCCATTATCAATAATTTCGAGGATAGTCTGCTGATTCCGCTGATAGCTCTTGATCACGATATCAGATGGCGGGCTATATTTTACAGCGTTGGTTAAAATCTGTCTGATGATAAAGGAAAGCCATTTCGCATCGCTCAGCGCTTTCGGTTCATCCAATTGAATATCAAAGCCTATCCCCTTCTGGATACACCATGATTGCAGCGTCTTGATTTCATCGAAGATGATCGTTTCCAAATCGGTGTTTTCGATATAGATATCATTTTCAATAAACGGTATGCGTCTCTGATGGAGCTGCTGGTCGAGCAGGAGGTGAATTCGCAGCCATTCATACGTCAAATGCGTTTTCATTCCTTCATCCTGTATACGGTCTATCATGAGACGCATCGCGGTTAGCGGCGTTTTTACCTCGTGTATCCAAGATAACAGCTCATCCTTCTCATGCTCCAAAATCATCCGATTGTTCATTGCAGCGTGCTTCAGCAGTTCCGCTTGATTCGTCATGCTTTTTTCGATCACTTTCTCAAACGGGCTCTCCGGCTCAGCCATGCTCGTAGTATCCAGGCTGATGTCTCGCTCCTCTAAGCTTCTGATGAACCTTGTTTCTTTATGATACCGGATGACGAAATGGATGATAAAAATAATCGAAGATAAATAAAAGAGATAGATCATCGATTGCAGGGGAATCGTTGAATCTACATAAGCACAAACAAGAATCAGCAGCTGCAAAATAATAAACAACAGAATCCAGCTGCGCCGTTCCACTATATATTTTCTAATCATAATCATGCGCCTCTTCAACAGCCATATAGCCTTGTCCAATTTTCGTTTCAACAAAACGGCCCAGTTCAATTTCATCGAGCCTTTTGCGCAGCCGGTTCACATTCACAGTAAGCGTGTTGTCACTGACAAACCTTTTATCATCCCATAAGCTATTAATCAATTCTTCTCGGCTAACAATCTTATTTTTACGGTCAATGAGCATTTTTAAAATAAAGATCTCATTTTTGGTAAGCTCAATGGAGCCTTTATGATTGGAGACCAGATTTTTCTCATAATCAACCGTTGCGTCGCACCAGGTTTTAAGCTCGATATGTTCGGTATTGTAATTGTATACCCGCCGAAGAATAGCTTGTATTTTGACGATGAGCACATCGAAGTGAAAGGGCTTTTGTATATAATCATCCGCTCCAAGCTGCATAGACATGACGATGTCCGTCGGGTGGTCTCGCGAGGATAGGAAGATGATCGGGACGTTGGAGTGGGAACGTATCATTCTGCACCAATGAAATCCATCGAATTTTGGAAGCTGAATATCGATGATCACGAGGTCCGGCTTAATCGCGGTAAATTGCTGAATCACTTTCTCAAAGTCCGATATGCCATGTACCTCATATGACCACTGGGATAATCGGTCTTTTATCTCGTTAAATAACGTTGTGTCATCTTCAATTAACAATAGTTTAAACATAGAGTCACCGCTTTTTTAAAAGTTTATTACTATGAATTGTATAGGAAAATCCCTATGTATGCCATAAATGGCACGGAACAAAGTGCTGAATAGAGAGAGGGGATGAGAAAAGAAGGTTGTGCAACATTTTGTGCAAACGTTGTCATTTCAGGAGAAAAAGGTGAATTTCCGTGTCGAAATAGGTAAAAGGTGAGAAAAACAATTGACAGCGCTTTATTTTGAGTATTAATATGGGAATCAGCAAACGCTTTCATTGCGCTTTTATGACTGGAACAGCTGTTGTAGAAGAAGCGGTTAAAAAGTTTGCATTAATTATGTTATTTGTGCAAACGCTTGCATAAAATCTATAGCTGTTTAGACAGAAGTCAGGGGGTGTTGTTTTAACGAACTTTGGTGTAGTCAGAAGGTGCGAGTTGATGATTGAAAGGTGCAATGATCATAATTTGAGGAGGTTCATCCAAATGGGCTTTGCTTTAAAACGAAAGAAAATGATGTCTATCATGCTTATTGCAGCTATGATCTGGTCGATAGTGGGCGCAATACCGCTACATACGAACGCCGCGGCACCAACTCAGGTTGTTCTTGTCGGCGACTTGCAGAAGGGGCTCGGTAACAGCGAGAATTGGGACCCGAAAGCCGAGGTAACCAAGATGAGCGATAGCGGCAGCGGTTATTATACGTTTAAGGCTACGCTGCCAGCAGGCACATATGAATATAAAGTTGCTCTAAATGGAGGCTGGTTGGAAAGCTATGGCTTTGGTAATTACACGAATCCAAGCGGTGTGGATAGCGGCGGCAATATTAAGCTGACACTCTCCGAAGAGAAAGAAGTGACTTTTTATTATAACCACGATACACATAAAATTGCGGATTCTACCTATTACACCCAGGTAGCCAGCGACAAGCTGCCTCGGATTGTTGGGACTTTGCAGGTTCCGCTAGGGGAACCAAGTAACTGGGCACCAGAATCGGCGCTATCTGTTTTGACTGATACCGATCTGGATGGCGTCTACACGATAACGAAAGATGTACCCAAAGGGGATTACAAATTCAAAATCGTGCTTGGATCGACTTGGGATGACCAGACGTATCCAAAGGATGATCAATTGCTTAGTCTTCCTGCCGATCTTCCAGTAACGTTTAAATATAATGCGAATACAGAAGTAGTATCAGCAGATTTCAAAGCGCCAGTTGAACCGAGTCCGAGTCCAGATCCGGTTGACCCGAACCTCGATCCGATTCCGGCTAACCACCTGCGCATTCATTACAATCGGGCAGATGCTCTTTATGAGAATCAAGGAATATGGACATGGGAGCAGGTTGCCGCTCCTTCAACAGGCTGGCCGGGTGGCGCAACAGCTTTTCCAGCAGATAAGATAGACAGCTATGGTGCTTATGTTGATATTCCGATAGCTGTGAATGCCAAAAAAGTGGGCTTCCTTATCGTTAATCGATTAGATGGAGCTAAGGATGGCGGCGATAAAGCGGTAGCGATAAGCTCCCCTGCAGTAAATGAAATTTGGATTAAGGAGAACTCCGATAAAGTATCTTATTTCGAGCCGGTAGAGCTCCCAGCTAATACCGTTCGTATTCACTATGTAAGAGACGATAAAAAACAGAGTGCTTACGGTTTATGGCTGTGGGATCAGGTGGCAACTCCTTCGACAGGCTGGCCAACGGGCGCATCCGCTTTTACAGAGGAACAGGTTGACCGTTATGGCAGCTATGTCGATATTCCACTTCAAGAGAACGCGCAAAAAATTAGTTTTATTGTCGTTAATCGCACCTTGGGCGATGCGGATAAGGATGGAGGCAATCGCTCCTTCAGTCTTGTAAATCGTTACAATCAGCTCTGGATCAAGAAGGGAGATAATAATGTATACGTGTCCCCTTACTGGGAACTGCCTACAGCCCTTGAGTCCGCAGAGATCTTATCCGAGAGCAAACTCCTTCTCGGATTCACGATGACCGACGGTCTCGCAGCAGAGGAATTGAAAAATGCGATCACTATTACGGATAAGAACGGTACAGCTGTATCGATTAATCAAGTGGTGTTGAATGCTGATAAAAAAACAGCTATGGTCTCGGCCAACATTCAGCTGGATCAAACGCCTCTGAACGTAACTTATCAAGGGAGAACCGTATCCGCAGCTGCAGGCTGGAGAATGCTTGATGAGCTTTACAACTACGAAGGAAATGATCTTGGGGCTAGCTATCATTCTGGCAGCGTCGTTCTGAAGCTGTGGGCGCCAAAAGCAAGCTCAGTCGTAGCCAATGTCTATGATAAAGCCGATTCCACTAAGCTAGTTGGCAGTGCTAGTTTGACGAAAGGCGACAAAGGCGTTTGGACGGCAGCTATCGCGCCAACTGATCTCACAGGTCAAGACATAACCGATCTGAAGGGGTATTTTTATCAATATGAAGTGACGAATGATGGGGTTACGAAACAAGTACTCGACCCGTACGCGAAATCGATGGCGGAGTTTAGAGTGAATACGAAAGGTGAAACCGGTCCAGATGGCGATGCAGTTGGCAAAGCGGCAATCGTTGATCTAGGTGCGACTGATCCTGCCGCAGACTATGATTTTGCCAAAATTGACGGCTATGAGAAACGAGAGGACGCGATTATTTGGGAGGCGCATATTAGAGACTTTACGTCCGATCCATCCGTAGCTGATGATCTTAATGCGAGATGGGGCTCTTATAACGCGTTCAAGGATAAGCTGTCTTATATTAAATCATTAGGCGTTACTCATATTCAGCTGCTTCCAGTTATGGCTTGGTATTATGGCGACGAAGCTCAGATGGGAACAAGAGAACTGGAATACTCTGCACAAAACAACGAATACAACTGGGGTTATGATCCGCATAGCTACTTCTCACCGGATGGCGCTTATTCGGAGGATGCGGCAGATCCCGAGCTGAGAGTAAAGGAATTAAAAGGACTCATTGATGCGATTCATGATGAAGGTATGGGGGTTGTCCTTGATGTCGTCTACACCCATATGGCCAAAGCAAGCTTCTTAAACGATATCGTACCTAATTACTACGCATTCCAAGATGCAAATGGTAACAACATCGGCGGATTCGGCAACAACCTTGCTACCTCTCACAAAATGGCGGAGAAGCTAATGGTTGATTCGGTTAAGTACTGGTTTGATGAATATAAAATCGACGGCATGCGCTGGGATATGATGGGCGACGCTACCTATGATTCCGTGCAGAATGCTTACGATGCAGCAGCGAGTATTAATCCGAATGCCTTGTTTATCGGTGAAGGCTGGGTAACGTTCGGGGGCGATGCTTCTGATCCTGCTTTGAAGGGCAAAGGCGCAGACCAAAAATGGATGGATAAAACAGACAGCGTAGGCGTTTTCTCCGATGAGATTCGTAATGAATTGAAATCCGGTTTCGGCTCGGAGGGCGAGCCAAGATTTATAACAGGTGGAGCAAGAAGCGTGGCGACGATCCTGAATAATATCAAGGGGCAGCCAAGCAACACGCCTGCTGATGACCCGGGAGACATGGTGCAGTATATTGAAGCCCATGACAACTTGCCGCTGTATGATGTTATTGCCCAGTCGATTAAGAAAGACCCGGCTATAGCGGCTAATGATCTGGAAATTCATAAACGGATACGTCTGGGCAATTTGCTCATTCTAACCTCTCAAGGTACGGCTTTCCTTCATGCTGGTCAAGAATATGGCAGAACGAAGCAGTGGCTTGGGGCAGGAGTGCCGGAGCAGAAATACCACGAGCTGAAAGATGCAGCCGGAACCTCATTTGGTTATTTCATTCATGATTCCTATGATTCCTCCGATGCAATCAATAAATTTGACTGGCAGAAGGCGACGAATGCTGAGCAATATCCAGTCAATCATGTAACGAAGGAGTACACAGCAGGACTAATTGAACTTCGGAAACATACGGATGCCTTCCGTTTAGGCGAAAAGGACCTCGTTGATTCCAATGTCACGCTCATTCCTGCGAAGGAAATGAAAGATAACGATCTTGTGATTGGCTACAAAAATAAAGCAACAGACGGCACCGGCAATTATTATGTATTTATGAATGCTGATCGTACAGCAAGAACGCTAACGTTATCAGAGGATTTAACTACAGGCACAGTGCTAGTAGATAATGATGAAGCGGGGATTTCGGCGGTTTCTGTGCCATCCGGCTTTGAGCTGACAGCGAGCTCGATTATGCTTGAGCCGTTGACCGCAGTCATTATTAAGATGGAAGCGGCAGCGCCTGTGCTGAACGCGCTTGAGCTGGATAACGCTAACTATCCTTTGCAGGTTGGAACGACCCATCAAACGGTAGTTTATGCGAAATACAGCGACGGCAGCAAAAGAAAAGTAACGAGCGGTGTTGTATATTCTTCGAATAAGCCCGATATTGCTTCTGTAACAACAGGAGGCCTTGTTAAGGCAAACAGCTTAGGAAATGCAACGATCACAGCTACGTATAACGGAATATCCGTGAGCGCTGTAGTTGCTGTAAAAACGGAATCAATCAAACGGTATGTCCAAATCAACTACATTCGTCCGGATAAAAACTATCAGGACTGGAATATGTGGATATGGAACACCGGTGTGAAAAATGATCAAATCAACTTTGATAAAATCGAAAATGGCATTGCAACAGTCATGCTTGAAATTTCGCAGGATGCGACCAATGTGGGCTTCGTGCTTCGTAAAGGAACAGACTGGAACACGGCGAAGCAGGATATACCAGACGATCGCGTGATTCCGATCTCGCCAGGGGCTGCTTTTACGAAAGTAAATATAACGAGTATGGTAAATCAGCTGGGTATTTTGCCAACTATCACCGGACCAGTTCTAAAAGATGGTGGCATTACCTTCCTGTACCGGGATGATGCTCTATTTGAAAAAGGACGCTCAAGTGATTTGACCGGGGTTAAGGTAAAGGTGAATGGTGCAGAGCATGAAATGGTTTATGATGCTGCGAAGGAGTGGTTTACTTATTCACTTGCAAATGTAGAAGGCGGCACAAACGAATATACCTTCCTTGTGAAGAAGAAAGACGAAGCAACCGTTGAAATAACCGATCCCAAAAATACGACCAATGGCAAATCAGTCATTACGTATCGGAAGCCTGTCGTAACGATGACGACATCGGTTCATCCAGCTGCGATTTCGTATAATGAAAGCGCGGTGCTCAAATTACAGGCATCAGCATCAGAAGAAGTCGTATTTACTGAAGGGTATATGGATTTAACGGCAGTAGGTGGATTAGCTAAAGTGCCTTTCGACACCAAGCTGTTTGCACAAACGATTGCCGTGAAAGACACAGTTACAGCGGGAGTAAAAGAAATACCCGTTACACTCATCGATGAGTACGGCAACAAGCACACGCATACAGCCACAATAACGGTAAAAGCTAGAACCTTTGCTGGCAATCTCGACTTTGATTGGGATGAGGCGCGTATCTATTTCGCGCTAACTGATCGGTTTGCGGATGGGGATTGGGCCAATAATGCGGATGTAGATAAAGATCACCTTGAAGCCTACCACGGCGGTGATTTCCAAGGCATGATCGACAAGCTGGATTATTTGCAGGAGCTGGGCATTAATACGCTGTGGATCACTCCGATTGTCGATAATATCGATTTCAACAAAGGCGTAGATTTTAACACCAAGCAGTACGGCTATCATGGCTACTGGGCTAAAGATTTCACGAAGCTTGATGAGCATCTGGGTGATATGGATACGTTTAAGGAACTAATTAACAAAGCTCACGACAAGGGCATCAAAATTATGGTCGACGTGGTGCTTAACCATACCGGCTACGGCTTAAAAGCTGAGGATAACCGTCCAGGCATTACGCCGGAGGACAAAGCTCGCTTTGAAGGGATGCTCAGAACAAATAGCGTTCAAGCCAGCACCAATCCAATTGAAGGAGAACTGGATGGTTTGCCGGACTTCAAGACAGAGGACCCTGCCGTTCGTGAGAAAATGATTGAATGGCAAGCAGGCTGGCTGGAGCGTGCTAGAACGGATCGCGGCGACACGATTGATTTCTTCCGCGTGGATACAGTGAAGCATGTAGAGAGCACAACGTGGAAAGCGTTCAAAAATGCGTTGACGACTATCGATCCAAGCTTCAAGCTGATCGGTGAAAATTTTGGCGCTTCAATCGACGGTGACGGCGGCATGCTGCGCAGCGGCCAAATGGACAGCTTGCTCGATTTTAGCTTTAATGACAGAGCCAAAGATTTTACAGATGGGAAGATTGATGCTGTCGATGCTTATCTAGCAGACCGGGAAACGAAGCTGGATAACACAGCAATGATGGGGCAGTTCCTAAGCAGCCACGATGAGGATGGTTTCCTGTCTGAGTTTGTGAAAGGAGACAAAGGCAAGCTGAAAATCGCAGCAGCCCTTCAAATCACGGCGAAAGGCCAGCCCGTCATTTATTACGGCGAGGAGCTTGGCCGCTCAGGTCCTAATGCTCGTGACTTGAAAGCAGGCTTGTTAAGCGAAAACCGTTCAGATATGCCATGGGATCAATTGACGGCAGAACAAGCACTGCATGATCATTACGAGAAGCTGCTCAATATTCGGGCGAAGTTCTCGAAGGTTTATTCGAAAGGCTTGCGTACCAAGCTTGCTGGATCGGATACACTAGCCTATTTAGCATTTAATAAACAATTTAACGGCGTAAATATTGTAACGATCATTAACACAGCCGTGGAGAGCAAGTCGGTTACGCTGGAAGTTCCTTTCGCAGTTGGAGCTAAGGCAAAGGATGAGTACAGCGGAACGGTTTACACGGTGAAGGATAATGGACAGGTGACGGTTGAAGTGCCGGGCAGAAACGAAGGCGGAACGGTTATTTTGAGTGAGGTAGCGGATAATGTTCCAACACCTACGACGCCGATTACACCACAGCCAGCTGATGTCCAAGTGATTGATAATGACATCTTGCGCAGCGGCAAGGATGGTAAAGTGTCGGTACAATTTGTCGATGGAAAACATTCGGTACAATTGCCGCTTGATGCAGCAGCAGTACTGGCAGGCAATAACTTGGAGCTGAAGGCAGCTGGCATTACAATGACGCTGTCAAATGAACTATTGGCTTCTATTAAAGGACTTGTGTCTGTGAGTGAAGCGGACGGGGCTCGTATCGTATTCGAGGCAAAACCGTTGAATACTGCAGATGCGGACGCTTTGGTTGACCGAACTCAGGATGTTCAAGCTAAGCTGAAAGCGGGCTCTCTGGTTTATGATTTCAACTTAAGCATCGTAACGAAGGCTGGAAAAGTGATTCCGGTTACGAAGTTTGAGAAGCCAATCCTACTCAGCTTCCAGCTTAACCCGAACGCAAACCAAGACATCGTTGGTATCTATTATGTGAGTGATGCTGGCAAGCTGGAATACATCGGTGGCACGCTTAAGGTTGAGATGATTACGGCTGAGGTATTCCATTTCAGTAAATATGCAGTTCTTGAGTACGATAAATCATTTACGGATGTGCCAGCTAGTCACTGGGCTAACGCAGCGATTAAATCACTGGCTGCGAAGCACATTGTTTCGGGCATTAATGAGAAGCAGTTTGCACCGCAAGCTAACGTAACGAGAGCAGAATTTGCAGCTATGCTTATCCGTGCTCTTGGAGTGAAAGCTGAAGGCACGGCAAGCTATAGCGATGTAGAAGTGGGCAAATGGTATTCCGCTTATGTGGCGACAGCTAGCAAGCTAGGCATTATAAAAGGCCGCAGCAACTCGGCGTTTGCACCAAATGAAACGATAAGCCGCGAGGAAATGGCTGTCATGATCATGCGAGCGTATGAGGTTAGAAAGGGAGCGGCTGCAGCTTCGGCGGCAGAGGAAACAACATTCACTGACAGCAGCCAAATTAGCAAATGGGCGGAAGCATCGGTTGCGGCTGCTGCTAAGCTRGGGCTCGTTCAAGGCAGAGCAAACGAAACATTTGCGCCGAAAGGGAAAATGACACGTGCAGAAAGTGCACAGGTCATCTATAAGCTTTTAGGGAAATAAGCATTTCTTTAATGTAAGGGTTAGAAAGTTGGCAAATCATTATGTCTAACATGATGTAGTTGCTGAAACAGACAAAAGCCGGGCTTCTCCTTCTGGAGACCCGGCTTTTGTTGGCGTTGTTGTATTGCCGAGTTAAGCAATCAATATCTTTACATCGTGACTTGTATTACAGTATACTGTAACTAATACAGTCAACTGTAACTAAATTGATCGTCGATAATTTGAAATGAGGTGAAAAGATGGACACATTCACAGCGAAACAAGTTTCGGAAATTCTCCAGCAGGAAGATCCTGAGATGAATTTGAGAACCGTCAGGTATTATACCCAGATCGGGATCGTTCCCCCGTTAGAGCTTGTTGGGAACAAAAGAGTTTATACGAGCAGCCACATTAGTTACTTTCGTGCGATTCTGACGTTAATCCATAGCGGAGATACGCTGGCTGCTATCCAAGAAAAGCTGAAGGAGCTCTCTATAGATGAGATTTCCAAAATAGGCGAGAATCTTCAGCTTTATCGCTCCAAAAAAATGCTAACCAACGATACCCATGTCATTAATGATGATGTCATTCTTTCGATGAGCCCACGAATTTCGGCGGAACTCCGAGTGAAAATGGTAGAGACGATCTCTCAAATGCTGAAGGGAGAAGTGAAGTGATGATTCAAACTAGGTTCACCAAATCAATTATGGAAAATGAAGAAGGCATGAAACATCTTTGGCTTCAGCTTTCTCCAATCCGTGATGCGGATGATGTTCGTGTTCAGCTTACGCTGCCAAGCGGCATTCATCGGCTACACAATTTGAGCGGATATGAGGAGACGGATATTCAGGAGATCGTCGTATCTAATCCGATGATAATAAATAACATGATCGTTGAGCTATTTACGACAAGCCCAGTATCGTGCGGAGTGAAGACTATCATTGTTGCGATCACTTATAATGAAAAAGAAAAACCTATTCGAATTGAACATGAAGTGCCATTAAGGATCGTATCTGAGGATGAAATGGACGGCTTGGTCGTTGATGAAGAAGCCGCAGCGTTTATGAAAGAACATCTGTCTCTGAAGAAATCTAATGAGCCATCTGAATATGAATTTATTGATCATTCCCAAACAAAAATCATTAGGATTGAATCGAGTGAATATGCCGATTGGGAGAAAAAATACCGAATTGAAGGGCTTGCACCACGTTAGGCATCCAAAATAATTAATGAGATAAACATTAATTAATCATACGTGTTCTGCCGAGCCAATACGGTTTCTTCAGCTCCGCCTTGTTCAGCTTCCCGACGGACGTTCTTGGGAGAGAGGCAACGATTTCCAATCGCGTTGGAATTTTAAATGGAGCAATCTGCTCATGGCAAAATATTTTTAGATCAGTTAAAGTCAGCTCTGCATCGCCCTTAAGGGACACCACCGCAGTTACTTCTTCGCCATCCACTAATAAGGGCGTTCCAATTACAGCAACCTCACGAATAGAAGGATGCTTGCTAAGTGCCTCCTCTACTTCTGAGCAGTAAACATTTGCACCGTCAACAATAATGATATCTTTTTTTCGATCCATGAGATACAAATAACCATCCTCATCAAACCTGCCTAAGTCACCCGTATAGAGCCACCCATCCTTCAGGGCATGGTTTGTTTCCACTGGATTATTCCAGTAGCCAAGCATGATTTGCTCTCCTTTGCATAAAATTTCGCCAGTTTCTCCTTGTTTAACATCTTGGCCGAGCTCGTCAATAATACGAATTTGAAATGCTTTTTGCCCCCAATACGGCATGTTGGCTGGACTGCCAACGGATATTAATCGATTTAGCTTTCCTTCATGGAAACATTGGTTTATGTTTAAAAAACTAATAAATTGTCCGCTTTCTGTTTGAGAATATACTTCAGTAATTTGTGCATTCGGAAAAATAGTTAACGCTTGATGAAATACATTTTCGCTGATGGGCGCGCCGCCGCAAGAGATGCCTTCGATGGATTGCAGGCTGCGGGATTTGATATTTTCCATAAGGACAATATCTCGAAATAATAGCCCCACAGTACCCAAAAACTTAATTTGACCCCGTTCTATGATATCAACAATTTCTTCAGCTCGAACGGGATATTCATTCAGATAGATGAGGCAGCCGCCTTCAAATAAGGTCGTCCACAAAACAAACTGGCCGGTTAAATGGGCTTGATTCATCACGATCGATTTTTTAGAAGCGTTATGCCCGCCGCCCCTCTCTAGGTTCATAAAGGACCAATTGCGAATATGGCGGTGAGAATGCATGACACCTTTGGATCGTCCCGTCGTACCGCCTGTATAAATAATAAGCGCCACATCATCTGGTTCAGCTTCATGCCATTCCATGAGAGCGGGACAATGAACCATAAAGGACTGCAATGATAGGGGGGACTGATCTAAGGTGCATGAAATGAAATGCGCAATTGGCAGTGAAGATAAGGCTTCTAATAGCTGAGATTGTTCGGAGCTGTAGACTAGCGCAGTGGGAGCAGCATCTTGAACAATATTTTTGATTTCATTTGCGGCTAACCCGGGAAAAATCGTTACAGGAATGGCACCAATGGCAACCGCAGCAAGTTCGGCGATAGCAAGCTGCGGTGATGGAGAACTAATCATTGCGATTCGTTCACCTGGCTTGATTGCGAGATTATGAAATCCTTGAGCGACACGGTTAACCTTATTAAATAACTGTTCATAAGTAAGGGTTTCATTCTTATCCTTCATTGCTTTTTTTGTTGGGTGCATCTGAGCAGTCTTCGGCAATATTTTGGAAAGCAGCATATCATAACCTCCCTAATTAAAATAAGAGCAATAAAACCTATGAATTTACTGTACTATTCAACCGTAACAGGAAGAAGCTGGGGCAGCAAATTGATTTTCCTTATGGAAAAATAATGTTTTTTTTATAAAATGACCAACCGATTGATTGGTGCAGCTACTTATATACCATACGACTGCCAAAGGAGGTGCCGCATGACAGCAAATATCCTGATCGATGAATCGCTTCTGCAAAGCTATTCGAGAAAGATATTCGGCTTTGCTCTCTCGAAAACGGGACATGAACAAAATGCAAAGGATTTGTCCCAAGAAATATGGTTAGCGCTCTATCGCTCGCTTCAGACAGGCAAGCAGGTGGACAACATGGACGCATGGGTTCACACGATCTGCTGCTTCACATGGAGCAATTATTTGGCGAAGGAAAAACGGCATTGGAACCATGCAAATATCGATTATATATCATCCCTAGAGAACGGAAACAGTGAGCTTTTTACGGCGGATATGGAAGAGCTGCTGGAAAATATGCGCATTGAAATCGCTTATTTGTCTCGTCTCCATCGTGACATTACGATTCAATATTATTATGAGAGGCAGAGTATCGAGCAAATCGCGAAGCATTTGCAGATTGCGGCAGGGACGGTGAAGTGGCATCTCTTTGAAGTGCGTAAAAAGCTGAAGGAGGCAATAAAAATGGAGCAAGCTGCTGATCGATTAAGTTATAAACCGGTGAGGATGATGGTTGGCCACTGTGGAACTCCAGGTCCAAATAATGAGCCCAATTGTTATTTCAATGCCATGCTAACATCGAATATCTGTGTTGCAATTTATGAAAAACCTTTGACCATTGAAGAGATCGCGCGCAAAATTGGGGCTGCCAGTGCCTATGTCGAAGATGAGCTTCAGAAGCTGGAGAAATCGGATTTAGTGCGGCAAGTAGGCAAAGGGAAGTACCAGACGAACTTTATTATTGAGACGATGAGAAGCTTGTCTGCGGAAACGAGTTATTTTAAATCGAAAGCCGAAGAGCTGGCGGAAGAAATTTACGCATGTGTAGCGGGAAAACTGGAAGAAATACGCACTTTAGATTTTCATGGGACGCATTTGAACGAAACGTTCCTTCTATGGGCTTTCATCCCTTATGCTATTTGGACGCAGTATTATCAAGTGAAAGAAGAAGCCTATTATGTGCAATATCAGCCGGATGAAAAAAAAGATGGTGGGAAATATATTGTGACTGCTTCTATTCATTATAGCGATGAGGAGTATCGGAGCAGTTTGCCTAACCATGAGATTGTTCGCAAATATGCAACGAACGGCATTAAAACGCGCAACAGCCATTACCATGGCGGGCTTCAGATGGAATCGTGGTGGTCGGGTATGACGTGGAGAGACTTTAACGCGCCCGATCTGGATGACTTATCAAGGGTCGTAGAGCTTATAGAGAGCGGAGCTTCACACTCGGAATATGATCGGATCATAATTAGCAGACTCGTCGAAAAGGGTTTTGTATCCATGGAGAGCGGCAAGCTTGAATGTTTGGTTCCATACTTTAATGCCTCCCAGCATAAAGCGCTGAAACGTATATTGGATCAAGCATTTCATGAGAACAACTTCAAAAAGAAAGTAGATCAAATCTATGAGGATATGATATCCGTATGCAGAAAGGATGCGCCATCATTTATATCGGATAAAGAGATTGTGTACAAAGCAATGAATGATGGGATGACGCTTGTTTTTGCGGTAATGGAGTATTTGGAGCGCAAACATTTTTTGGCAGTTCCTGCCGATACCGAGAAAAAACGACTTACTACAATGGTTTGGCAATTTCCTTCCAGCAATCAGTAGTTGATTAAAACAAAAGAGGCTGTTCCAAAAGTAGAGTATTCTACTTATGGAACAGCCTCTTGTTAAGACGGATAATAAATGACCATACTGATTCTCACAATACAATCACCTGAATTGTGATAGACATGGGGAGTATCGGCTGTAAAACGTATGGAATCGCCCGTTTTCACTGTATATTCTTCATTATTTACACGAACGGTAAGCTCACCCTCAAACACGGTTAAAAACTCCTGTGTACCTTCTCTATGTGATTCAGAACTCAAATAAGCGCCTATTTCCATATCAACGGAATACATTTCAAATCGTCTGCCTTCTTCAAAGGGGAAAAACGGATAAAGCAGAAATCTACCGTTATCTTCCGTTAGTGTTTGTATTTCATTTTTGCGAACGATGACTGTATCGGATTGCGGCTCGTTAATGAGGGAAGTGAATGAAACTTTTAAACCATTAGCTATTTTCCAAACGGTTCCAATAGTAGGGTTGGATTCGCCGCGTTCGATTTGTCCTAACATCGTTTTGCTGACCCCTGTCATTTCTGCTACCTTATCAAGACTAAGCTTTTGTAGCTCCCGCAGGTGTTTTAGGTTATTGGCAAGTACATAATTGATGTCTTCCAAAATAATTAGCCTCCTCGATTGTGCTATATAGCGTTCGTATTGTATAATCATAACGTACATGCGTTAAAGAGTACATCTTGTTCAAGTATAGCACACGAGAGGCGGATTTAAATAATGGCTTTAGCTCCTTTTTTGATTTATGTTATTGTGAATACATTTACGCCAGGGCCAAATAATATCATGGCGATGTCTAATGCGAGCCGATATGGA